>SLSR01000267.1 GCA_007130365.1 Lentisphaeria bacterium | reverse complement strand
GTCCCGGCCGCCGCTCCGGGCCGCCGCCGCCGACCCGTTGCTTTCAGGCTCTGCGCATCGCGGTCAACCGGGAATTGCCGGAAATCGAAGTCGGCTTGCAGGCCGCCGTGGCCAGCCTGGCGGTCGGCGGCAGAATCGTGGCCATCTCGTTTCATTCGCTGGAGGATCGCATTGTCAAGAACATCTTCCGAGAGGCCGCGCGAACCTGTGTCTGCCCGCCGGACTTTCCCGAGTGCAGGTGCGACCAGCAGCCGACCCTGCGCCCCCTGACCAGGCGCCCCCTGCGACCCGAACCGGAGGAAGTCGCGACCAACCGAAGAGCGGCCCCCTCGCTTCTGCGGGCGGCCGAAAAGATCGCACCCCACAGCATATAGGAGACAAGATATCATGAGCACAGCCATCGCCTCCGCCAAGCGTGTCTACCGCGTCGATATCGACGAGGCCTCAACCCTGGCCGCGCATCGCGGCGCCGTCCTGAAAATCTTCTTTCCCTGCCTGATCGTGCTGGCCACCGGCCTGGCCTTCATCTGGCTGCAAAGCCATACGGAAGGACTGCGCCGCGACAACGCATCGTTGCTCGAGCAGACCGAAAACCAGATGCGCCAACTGTCCAACCTGCGCATCGACCAGGAGCGCTACACCAGCCGCAGTGAAATCCTGAAGCGGGTCACCGAATATCAGCTCGACCTCAGACCGCCGATGGTGGGGCAGACCCGACGCGTCGCCCTGCGCCGCCAGCCGGTTCGCCAGCGCGAGGAGGAAGGCGGCCTGGTGGCTCGCCGTTGACCTATCCTAATTAATTCATGCGAATGCGGCCATATTTTTCGGGTTAAAGGCTTGGCGACCGGATGACTGAATGGCTCGACGGAAAGAGCATGGCCAGACTGTTTCACTTCCAGCATCCGGTCATCTAGTCAATTGCCGAACGACCTTGACAAAACAAGTAGTCGGGCGGCAAACTGGGCTCGTCAATTGATTAGGCTAGGGCGGAGCACAGAGACATAAAATTACGCCGAAAGCGCTTGGCATCGGCTAAAGATTCAGTCAGAACAACTATGCAACGCCAGGTTTACATCATTAGAATCGCCCTGCTGATCGCGGCCTTTCTCGCCGGCTTCACGGCTCTCGGCGTCCACTTCTACCACCTGCAAGTGAGTCGGCACCCGGAGCTGCTGCAAAAGGCGCAGGCCAAATATACCGCCAGCCGAACCCAGTCCGGAATCCGCGGCGAAATCTACGATGTCGGCGGCAACCTGCTGGCCGCCAATCTGGCAGGGTACGACATCCTGGCCGAACCGCGCCGTTTCCAGGATCGGCGGCCGGAGGAGGTGGCGGCGCTGCTGGCCTCTCTGCTGCCGGTCGACGAAGCCACGTTGAAGCGTCGCTTCTTCACCCCCGGCCTGGTCGAGGTGGTAGTCGCCCGCAACGCCAGTCTCGACCAAGCCCGTCAGGTCAGATCCCTGAACCTTCCCGGCATCCGCCTGCTGCCGACCACCCAGCGCTATTACCCGAAAGGACACCTGTTCGCCAACATCATTGGCTTTGTCGACTTCGACGGGCACGGCGCCGAAGGTGTCGAGCGCGTTTTCGACGCGGCTCTGCGGCCGGGCAGCGAAAGCTGGCGCTACGAGCGCAGTCGGATTGGCGAACGCCTGGACAGCGGCGAGATCGCCCCCCCCCGGGGCAGCGACGGCGCCCGCCTGCACCTGACCATTCACGAGCCGATCCAGAGCATTGTCGAGGAGGAACTGATGCGGATGGTCGAGGAGCATCGCCCTCTGGCCGCCTATGCGATCATGGCCGAACCGCGAACCGGCGCGATCATGGCCATGGTTCAGTACCCCAATTTCGACCCCAACGACCGCAGCCGGGCGACCCCCGAACAATGGCGCAACCGGATTGTCGGCGACGGCTTCGAGCCGGGCTCGATCATGAAGGGCGTGTCGATCGCCGGCGCCCTCGACTACGGGCTCGTCGGCTTGCACGACCGATTCGACTGCGAGCGCGGACTCTGGTTTCATCGCGGCCGCTCCCTGCGCGACGCCGGCCAGCGCCACGGGGAGCTGCCGGTCTGGCAGATCGTTCAGAAGTCGAGCAATATCGGCACCGCCAAAATCGCCCTTGAAATGGGCGAGCCCAGAATGTTCCAGGTGCTCAGACGCTTCGGTTTCGGACAGACCACCGGCATCGAACTGCCGCACGAGGGCAATGGCATCTTTCGCCCTCTCGACAAGTGGGACGGACTCACCCTGAGCCGAATCAGCATCGGCCACGGCATCGTGGCCACCCCCCTGCAAATGGTCCAGGCCTATTGCGCCCTGGCCAACGACGGCGCCATCCCGCAAATCCACCTGGTCGACCGCATCGAATATCCGGACGGCCGACAGGAAGTCACCGAACCGCGAATCCGCGGCCGCGCCCTGCGCCCCGGCACCGCCCGCCGCATCGCCCAGGCACTCGCCACCTCGACCGGGCCGGAAGGCACCGGCCGCCGCGCCGCCGTCGAGGGATTCCAGGTGGCGGGCAAGACCGGCACCGCCCAGAAAGTGGTCGACGGGGAATACTCCAGCCAGCATCACATCGCCTCCTTCATCGGCTTTGTCCCGGCCGAAAACCCGGCCTTCGTCCTGCTGGTCGTGGCCGACGAACCCAGCCAGGGCGTCTACTACGGCGGCACCGTGGCCGGACCGCCGTTCAGCCGCATCGCCGAAAAGACCCTGCGCCACCTGCAAGTGGCGCCGGCCGCCCCGCGCCCGCCGCTGGAATCGGCCGAAGCCCTGCCGACCGAGGAGCCACTATGAAACCACTCGCCCGCTACCTCGAAGCCCTGGGCGCCAACCTAGTCGCCTTCCGCGGGGATCCGCAAAGCCCGGTCGCCATGGCCGCCGCCGACTCCCGCCAACTGCAAGAAAACAGCCTCTTCGTGGCGATCGCCGGCAGTCGGCTCGACGGCGCCCGCTTCGTCCCCGCCGCCCTGGAGGCGGGCGCGACCGCGATTCTCGCGGATCGCCATCTCAGCCTGCCGGACAAGGTCAACTTCATCCAGGTTGCGGAAGCCTATCGCGCGGCCGGCACCGTCGCCGAAGTCATGCACGGCCATCCCGCCCGCAGCCTGCGCATGATCGGCATCACCGGCACCAACGGCAAGACCACCTGCGCCTTTCTGATGCGCGACATCCTGCGCGAATGCGGCGGCCGCACCGGCCTGATCGGCACCGTCCACTATGAAGTCGACCAGGCCATCCTGCCCGCCGACCGCACCACCCCGACCCCTTTCGAGTTGCAGGCTCTGCTCCGCCGCATGGTCGAAGCCAAGGTCGAATGGCTGGTCGCCGAAGTCTCCAGCCATGCCCTCGCCCAGCACCGCCTCGGCCAGCCCCGGATCAGCGGCGGCCTGTTCACCAACCTCAGCGGCGACCATGCCGACTATCATCCCACCATGGAAGACTATTTCGCCTGCAAGCAAAGTCTCTTCCTCGAATATCCGGCCGACCGCGCGCCGGCACTGGTCAACCTCGACGACCGATGGGGCAGAATCCTGTTCGCCAATCTGCGGGCCGCCGCCGGCCCGGCGCGCCCCTTGAGCTTCGGACACGATCCGCAGGCCGACTATCGAATCGCGCAACTCGAAACCGGCCTGCAAGGCTCCCGCTTGCAGTTGCGGACTCCGCACAAGCAGTCGGTCGACCTTTGCACCAGCCTGCTCGGCGACTACAACGCGATGAATCTGGCGGGCACGGCCGCCCTGGCCCTCGCCCTCGAACTGCCGGCCGAACCGATCCGGCAGGCCTGCGCCCGCTTCCGGGGCGCCCCCGGACGGCTGCAAAAAATCGATTCGAAACACGATTTCCAAGTCTTTGTCGACTACGCCCATACCGACGACGCCCTGCGCAATGTGCTGGCCACTCTGCGCGGACTGCGCCCCCAGCGCCTGGTCGCGGTCTTCGGCTGCGGCGGCGACCGCGACCGCGACAAGCGCCCGCGCATGGGGCGAGTGGCGGCCGAACTGGCCGACCGCATCTACCTGACCAGCGACAATCCACGCTCGGAAGCCCCCGCCTCGATCATCCGGGAAATCGCCGCCGGCATCCCCGCCACCGCCGACTGCCGCATCATCGAAGATCGCGGCCGATTCGCCGTGGGCGAGCTGACGGGCCGGACGGCCCCGGCCGAAACGCGGCCCTCGACGCCCGTGAGCGAAGGGCAGGAACTCGACGTCGAGGTGACCGAGCGGGACCGGAACCGGCCCGAG
>SLSR01000061.1 GCA_007130365.1 Lentisphaeria bacterium | reverse complement strand
TTCACGAATATCGACCGACTCCGCTATCGCAACCTCATAACCGTTGGCTTGATGTTGCCGCGAATCTTATCGGGGGAGTAGGCGAAACTGAAGGCTACGCCCTGATTCTCGGCATTGGCAGCGGCGATCTGGTTCGAGCCATGCTGCATGAAGGCAACATGCATACAGTGGTCGTCGACAATGATCGCCGCAAGGTGCAGGCCTTGCGCGATGAACTGGTCGCGGCAGGCATGTATGGACGAAGGGCGGCGGTCATCGAGGCCGACCCGGCTTTATTCTCGGTTCAGCCTTACCTCTTCAGCATTGTCGCGTCTGAAAATAGCCTTGATGCCGGCATTGGATCTGACCCGGACAAGCTTGCCTTTATACTGGATCGGCTCCGCCCTTACCGGAGTTTCGCCTATCTCGGCAATGTCGGGGTTTCCGAGAACGCCCTGCAACAGGCTCTAGCCGGGGGCAGCGCCGATCAGGTTTCGGTCAGATTCATGGAAGACTTTGTCCTGGCCAGAAGATCAGGACCACTGGCAGGTGCCGGGCAGTGGACGCATCAGTACCACGATGCTGCCAACACCAATTCGTCGCGGGAGGATCGGGCAGAACTGCCGCTGGGAATACTGTGGTTCGGCGGGCCGAACAATCACAACATCCTGCCGCGCCATGCCGGCGGCCCGCGACCTCAAATCGCGGCCGGCCGCCAGGTCTTTCTCGGTGTCGAAACCATTGCGGCACGCTGTGTGTATACGGGGCGTGCCTTGTGGGAGCGCGAGTTTCCGGGGGTCGGTCATTCATCAACAAACCTCGCCTTGGAAGAGAGGTGGGCAGAAGGCCAGCAGGTGTATATGTCCAACATACCCGGCGCCACCTATATCGGCAGTCCCTTTGTAACTTTGCCGGATAGTGTATACTTGCGCTATGAAGGGAACATCCACCGACTTGATCCGGCCACTGGCGAGACCCTTGCCGTGTTCTCGCTACCCGGGCGATCGGTGTCGGAGATTTACGGAAACCCGAATCTGCCCGACTGGGGGCACCACCGGGTTGTAGGCGATTACCTCATAACCACCTCCGAACCTCATATTTTCGAGGATCAGGAGTTGCCGCGATTCAGGGAGGATGATGCGGATCATATTCTTGGTTGGATCGGCAGCTACAGCGGAACGTCCAGTCGTAGAATTGCGGTAATGAACCGTCTTACAGGCGAAGTCCACTGGCAAGTGGAGGCGGATGTCGGTTTCCGACACAATGCTATTGTCGCTTCGGATGATACCTTGTTTATTATCGACGGCCTTTCGAAGAATGCGCTGGAAATATTCGCCCGCCGCGGGAATGCCCCGGAAACCCCATCCCGGATACATGCCGTGGATCTGGCAAGCGGCAATAAACGTTGGAGCACCGAGAGTGATGTGTTCGGCACATTCCTGCTTTATGTTGATGAACATGATGTGCTGATCGAGGGCGGCAGCCATGACATGCGCTGGCAACCCGATGATGAGCCGGTGCATATTGTGGCTCGCAAAGGAAGCGACGGCACGGCTATATGGGAGCGGGCTGAGCGCTTTCATCTTCCCGGCGCGATCAGAGGCGATGTGTTGATTACCGGCAATCCAGTGCGAACCCCGGCGTTGAAAGACGGAGCGGCCGTGTCGGTGATCACAGGCGAACCCGTGGTGCGTGAGCAACCTTTTATCGGCGAGAGCAGTGTTTGGACCTATAACCGGCGCAAAGGTTGCGGGACCCTGAATGCCAGCGGCAACTTTTTGTTGTTCCGATCCGGGTATGCAGCTTTCTTTGACTTGAAGCACGATTCAGGGACCGGGTTTTTCAGCGGTTTCCGCTCTGGCTGCACTGCCAACATGATTCCGGCCGACGGTCTACTCAGCGCTTTGGACTATACTCGCACCTGCACCTGCAGTTACGCACTCCAGACGTCGCTGGCAATGATCCACATGCCGGATGACCATAATATCGAGTTTTGGACCACATACGGTGGCGCCATACCCGATCCGCGGGGACACGGGATAAATTTCGGGGCTCCCGGCCGACGTGTCGATGTCAATGGTTCCGGCATGATCTGGCATGACCGCCCCGGAACCCGTCGTCGCCACGCTTCGGCGATAAAGGATGCCAACGGCTCCCTCCCCTGGGCGCTGGCATCTAACCTGGAAGCGGATAACGAAGAGCCTATTCGCATTGACGATGTTGCCGAAGGAACCTACAAAATCAGGTTGCATTTTGCGGAGCTTGAGCCGGATGTGGGTGAAGGAGAACGGAGCTTTTCCGTGTTTGCCAACGGACAGGAGGTGATCGGCAATCTGGATGTGGCCGCCGCTGCGGGCGGTGCCTTTCGGGGGCTGATACGGGAATTTACGGTTGAGGCGTCTCGTCGCATCGATATCGAACTCAGACAATCCAACGGGTCGGCACGCAAGCCGATAATCAACGGTCTGGAGCTGGTATTGCAATAATGGCCGCCCGCAGTTACTGCGATGCGGCATGGTTGCCGCAGGTCTCCCGGTAGTGGTCGTAGCCGAGGCGGCGGGCGGTGGTCAGGGATTTTCCCCGGCGGTCAAGGATGTCCGGTTTCTGGTTCGCCTGGAAGCTGCCGATCCGGGTCAGTGGCGTGTCCGGGAAGGGCCAGCGTTCCACCAGTTCGGGGGCGCGCTGCGGAGCCACGGCAAACAGCAGTTCGTAGTCCTCTCCGTCGCCGGCCGCGGTTTCCGGCGGTCGTTGCGGATTCCGCAAGGGCACGGCGGCAAGCTCCATTTCGATGGCCAGCCGGGAGGCGCGGGCGAGGCGAAGGCTGTCGAGCAGCAAGCCGTCGCTGACGTCGATCATGGCCTTGGCGATTCCTTGCCTGGCCAGCCATCGTCCTTCGGGCAGGCGCGGCGAGAAATCGAGGTGGTGGCCGGAGGCGAGGGAATCGCCGAAACAGCCGGTGGCAAAGAGCAGGTCGCAGGGATCGGCGCCGGTGCGGCGGCAGACTTGCGCGACCGGCACGGTGCCGAGAATGGTCAGTGATCCGACATCGTCGCGGTCGGTGGCCGCGAGGTCGCCGCCGATCAGATGCACCCGATATTCGGCGGCGGTTTGCAGAAGCCCCTCGAAAACCCGTCGCAGCCAGTCTGACCGGTCTCGATGACGGGGCGAGACGGCGAAGCCGGTCAGGCAGAAGGTTGGAGTTCCACCCATGGCCGCGATGTCGCTTAGGTTGCGGGTCAGCAGTTTGCGGCCGACCGCCTCGGGCGGGGTCGGTTCGAGTTGATTTGCGTGGTTGTTTTCGTTTGCATAGTGTCGGCCGCCGATCAGTTGGTCGAGGGCGATCAGGAGCAGCTGGTTGTCGCGGTCGGCGATGGCGGCGCAGTCGTCTCCCGGGCCGACGACCAGCTCTCCCGGCGGCCTTGGCAGGCGGCGGAAAAGGGTTTCGAGAAAGCGTTCTTCGTTCATCTGCGCACCGCCTCTTCAAGTCGGTATAGGGCTTTCCTTTCGGCGGCCAGCGCCAGGATGCGATGGTGAAAGCAGGTGGCATGTCCGAATTCGCAGAGCCCGTCTTCCCGGCTGCCGCCGCAGGGGCCGTGAACCAGTCGTTTGGGGCACGACTTCGGGCAAAGGTGAAACCAGTTTCCCGGGTCAACGGCATGTTCCTGGCAGTCCTGGCAGAAGCGTCGGCGCAGTGCTTGTTTGAACCAGCCCGGCAGCCAGGCGCGGCGGCGCAGTTCAAGCAGTCGGTAGCGGGTGCGGTCGCCGGGCAGTGGCGCCGGGAATTCCCCTTTGGCAAGATGGGGTTGTTCAGGGGCGAAGACGGGGGTCTCCGGCCGCATCAATTCGTCGAACATGTAATAGGCATTGGGCGCGGGGGCGAATTCGACACCGGCGTGGTGCGACTGCCAGGCCTCGATCCAGTCCGCGCAGGTCTCGATTCCGTCCGTGGTTTCGTTGATTGCCCTGCCCACCAGGTTGAGAGTTTGTTCGTCGCGAACGCCGACGATCTGCAGGCCGCTGAAGCCGAGCAGTCGGCAGCCGGCCGCCTGCAAAGCCAGGCGGCGCAGTTGGGCGGCCATCGACTGGGCTTCGCTGATTTCGGCCTCCCGCTGGAGCATGGCGCAGAACGGGCGGGAAAGCAATACTCCGGGCTGGAATCCGTTGTGCAGTTGATGCACTCTTTCGCGGCTCAGGATCGGCAGTCGGGCGATCACCGGCAGTTCGACTTCGCGCATGCGCAGAAACCATTGCAGCTCCTGCAGTTTTTTCATGTCCCAGCCGATGTGCGCAGTGATAAAGCCTGCGCCTTCGGCCGCCTTGCGCAGCATTTTGCCGTATTGCAGGTATTGATCCGGCAAGTTGTATTTGAATGGATTGACGCCGCCGCCGATCAGGGTTTTCGGATAGTTGACGGCCAGCTCGCTGATCGTGTCCACACTGTCGCGATAGCCTTCCGGATAGCGGGGCGAGCGGTTGAACGAGGAGGATTTGGGGTGGTTTGGCGAGAGGTCGCCGGTGACCGCAAGGATTGACTGCACACCTTCGGAATGGGCGCGCGCCGCCAGTTCCCGGAGGCGTTTCGGGGAAGAGCCGCGGCCGGAGAGGTTCATCACGACCGGCTTGCCCGAAGCCTCGCCGAGCCGAGCCGCGACGGCGACCGGATCATGGGTGTCCTCCTCGACCAGCCGGTCGGTGACCGCCAGGGCGGCGACCCAGGGCAGGGCGGCCAGGCGCTTGGCCAGCAGGGTGCTCATCGCGGTGGCATTGGCGAAAGGCTGTCGGGCGGACGGCGAGTCGAATTCGAAAATAACGGAAAACTCGCCCTGTCGCAGGCGCATGGCCAGCGGATTGTCCTGGTCGAAGCGGATTTTAAGCTGATGCTGGTCTGGCTGTCTTCTTTTCATTGGCGCAGGATTTGCTCGATCTTGGCAAGCTCTTGCTCAGAGAATTTCAACTTTTCGATCGTGCCTGCCGCGTTCTCGATCTGCTCGGGGCGACTGGCGCCGATCAGAGCCGAGGTGACGGCGGGCTGGCGCAGCACCCAGGCCAGCGCCATTTGCGCCAGGCTTTGACCGCGGTCGGCGGCCAGCCAGTTGAGTTTTTCGATGCGCGTTTTGGTTTCCTCGGTTATGCGGTCTTGGCGCAGGGTGCCGTGCGGTTTGGCGACTCGCGATTCGGGCGGGACGCCGCGCAGATACTTGTCGGTCAGCAAGCCCTGGGCGAGCGGCGAGAAGACGATGCAGCCGATCTCCTCCTGTTCCAGAGTGGCGAGCAGGCCGTCCTCGACCCAGCGGTTGAACATGGAGTAGGACGGCTGGTGAATCAGGCACGGCGTGCCGAGCTGGCGCAGGATGGCGGCGGCCTGGCGCGTGGTTTCCGGGGGATAGTTGGAGATGCCCGCATAGAGGGCGCGGCCGCTGCGCACGATATGGTCGAGTGCCGCCATGCTTTCCTCGAGCGGAGTTTCCGCGTCCGGTCGGTGGTGGTAGAAGATGTCCACATAGTCCAGGCCGAGCCGGCGCAGGCTCTGGTCCAGGCTGGCCACCAGGTATTTGCGCGATCCGGCGTCGCCGTAGGGGCCGGGCCACATCCGGTAGCCGGCCTTGGACGAGATGATCATCTGGTCGCGGTAGGGGCGAAAGTCCCGGGCGATGATTCGTCCGAAGTTCTCCTCGGCCGAGCCGGGCGGCGGCCCGTAGTTGTTGGCCAGGTCGAAATGGGTGATGCCCAGGTCGAAAGCCTGGCGCACCATGGCGCGAGCGTTCTCGAAGACTTCGAGCCCGCCGAAGTTCTGCCAGAGGCCAAGCGAGATTGCGGGCAGTCGCAGGCCGCTGCCGCCGCAGCGATTGTAGCGCATGGTCTCATACCGTGTTGGGCTGGCTTCATAGGGCATGGCTAAACCTTCTCCTTGATTCAGTCTTCGACTTCCGAGTCGGGGTAGACGGCCGCATCTTCCGGCTCCGTCGCTTCCTCTGTCGACTGCTCTTGCCTCAAGGATTCCCTCAGGGGTCGAGTCAGGCGATCAAGGTCGTGCAGAGTGACATAGAGCATGAAGCCGATCAGCAGGACGGCAAAGACGGCCTGGACAATCCAGGCCAGCCGGGGCGGCGGCCGTCGGCGCACGACCATTTCCAGGCCGCCGGCTACGATATGACCGCCGTCGAGAACGGGCACTGGCAGCAGGTTGAAGATCGCCAGGCTGAAGCTGATGAAGACGACGAAGAACAGACCCTGGCGCCAGCCGCGATAGCGGATGGTCATGTATTGCATTTGCAGGATGCCGACCGGCCCGCTCATGTGGCGGGGGGCGACCAGGGAGTCGCGGCTGACCAGTGCGGAAAGGGTGTCGCGAGTGGTGGTCAGCACATTCTTGAACTGCCACCAGGGAGTCAGATGCCGGGTCTCCATGGGTTGTCCGGGTTGCACTCCGATGACATAGCGGGTTTCGCCCGCTTCCTCCTGGCGGCGACCGCGAAGGTCGGCAAACTCGAGCTCCTGTCCGTCGCGCTCCACCGTGACCGACACCGGATCGCCTGCGGCCGCGCCCACGGCCTGGATAAAATGATAGGAATTGTGGATCGGTTCCCGACCGACCGCGAGAATCCGGTCGCCGACCGCCAATCCCGCTTCATCGGCCGGGGATTTCGGGACGACATTGAGAATGACCACCGGAGTTTTAACCTCGAAAAACGGGTAGCCCAGACCTTCCCACTCCGGGTTGGGCTTGGGCTGGTAGGAAATATGCAGAACTTCGCTCTCCCGTCGCAGGCTTAGCCTGACTTCGCCGGTGCTCAGGGCAATCGAGGTGACCAGGCTTTCGAGTCCTTCGACCGGCCGTCCGTTGATTTCGAAGATGCGGTCGCCCGGGCGCAGGCCGGCCGCGTATTCCGGGGTATGGATTTCGGTGGTTTCCTCGCCTTCGCCCTGGGGCTGGATGGTTTCCTGTATTTCATAGACTTCAAGTTCGTCGACGATCTGCGGGCGTTCAACGCCGACCAGCCAGACCAGCGCGCCGAGGGCGAAGCCGAGCAGGATATTGGAGACCGGGCCGGCCAGGGCGGTCAGGATGCGGTCGAACGGTTTGGCGTAGGGCAGGGGCTGGCCGTCCTCGGTTTTAGGTTCTTCCCCCGAAACCAACTGGGGCAGGGCGACATAGCCGCCGAAGGGCAGCAGGCTGAGTCGGTATTCGACGCCGTTGCGCTCGAAACCCCAGATTTTCCTGCCGAAGCCGATGGAGAAGCGTTCGACATGCAGTCCGCGCCAGAGGGCGCACAGCAAATGGCCCAGCTCGTGAATCATAATGCACAGGCCGAGGAAGAAAAAGATGGCGATCAGGATGCCGATAAAATAGAGAGCTTCGAGCATTCGGGGTCTCCTTGAAAAATGCAGTGGGCTTTGTTTATGGGTAAAAAGTAATTTACATCCGCAACCGCCGGATTAAAGAGGCGACGGGGAATCGGGCCGCCAATTTATCGCCACATAAAACCCCAAAAGACGGTATTTCAACCGCGGAACCCACGGAAGCCGCGGAAAGGCCGCCGTCCGACCCGTCCGACCAACCCCCAAAGTCCTGGATGCATGTTGCATATTGCGGCGTAGCCGCTTTCGGAGTGCGGCGGCCTGGCGCCGCCTTACGATTGCCAGACCGCGATCTCGACGCGGGGTCGGGCGGGCAGGAAGCGGCCGATCGCGGCCGCGAGGGCGGCTTGGCGTTCCGGCGCCGTAGTCAGGAAGCGGATGGCGCCGGGCGCGGCGGCAGGCTGATTCTGCTGCCGCCAGACGCGCAGGGTCTGTCGAGCCACCGCCTCGACCGGGTCGATGACCTGGGCGCGGCCGCGGCAGGCGGTTTCGATTAAAGGCTTGAGGAAGGAATAGTGGGTGCAGCCCAGCACCAGTTGGTCGATGCCGTGGCTGAGCAGCGGGTACAGTTTCTTCTCGACCATAATCCGAGCCCGGGCGGAGTCGGTTTCGCCGGTCTCCACCAGCTCGACGAATTCCGGACAGGCCAGGGTATGCACTGCCCGGTCGGCCGCGAAGCGGGCGACCACGCCGGCGTAGGGCTGGCCGCGTAGGGTGTTGGCGGTGGCGATCACTCCGATGCGGCCGTTGCGACTGCGGGCGGCGGCCGGCTTGACGGCCGGCTCCATGCCGACGAACAGGCTTTCCGGCCATTGTTCGCGCAGTGGATAGAGGGCGGCGGCGGAGGCGGTGTTGCAGGCCAGAACCACAATCCCGCATGGCAGGCGGAGCAGTGCGGCCGCGATCGCGCTTGAGATGGCCTCGACCTCTTCGACCGGCCGGGTGCCGAAGGGGGCGTGCGCCTGATCCGCAAGATAGACCAGAGGCGGCGGCGCTTCGGCCTGACGCAGGATTTCCCGGACGACCGCCAGACCGCCGATGCCGGAGTCGAAAACTCCGATGGGTGGTTCTGCGGACTCGGACGGGGCGGCGGGTGGAATGTGCAGTCGCATGAACTCTTCGTTGGTTTAGGGAATTGTATTGTACACAAGGCTTCCCGCAGGGGCGAAATCCATTCGCCCCATTGCCCTGCTGGCGCGGCGCCTATATCCCTGCCCAATATGGCCGGGACAGATTCCCGGCCTATGGCTTGGCGACAATGTTGATCAGGCGGCCGGGGACGGCGACCACTTTGACAATGCTCTTGCCGCCAACGGCCGCCGCGACTTCCGGATCAGCCAGAGCCAGTTGGCGCATTTGTTCGGGGTCGGCTTCGGCCGGCATCATCAGCCTGGTCTTCGGCCGACCCATGATTTGCACGAGGATTTCGACCTCGCTCTGCCGCAGCTTTTTCTCGTCGCATTCCGGCCAGGGCTCCCAGGCCAGGCTTTCCCGGTGGCCGAGGCGCTGCCACAGTTCCTCGGCGATATGCGGCGCGAACGGCGACAGCAGCTTGAGAAAGCTTTCCATGGCGGCGCGCGGGCGATGCTCGGCCTTGCCGAAGTGGTTGACGAAGATCATCATTTGGCTGATCGCGGTGTTGAAGTCGAGGGTTTCGCAGTCTTCGCCCACTTTCTTGATGGTGGCGTGCAGGATTCGCTCCGGCTCGTCCGACAGCGGGGTGTCGTCGATCTCCGGCGCCAGACTGCCGTCGCGGCCGATCAACATGCGCCACACTTTGCCGAGAAACCGGCTCAAGCCCTCGATATCCTTGGTCTGCCACGGCTTCACCGCCTGCAAGGGGCCCATGAACATCTCGTACAGGCGGAAGGCGTCGGCTCCATACTGGGCAATGATCTCGTCCGGATTGACCACGTTCTTCAGCGATTTCGACATTTTGGCCGGGAACTCCTCGAGTTCTTCGCCGGTTTCCCTGTGGAAAAACTGGCCGTCCCGCGCCTCGACCAGGTCGTTGGGCACCAGGTGCTGATTGCGGTCGCGATAGGAGAGGCCGAGGATCATGCCCTGGTTGACCAGCCTGGCGAAGGGTTCCGGGGTGGACACCAGGCCGAGGTCGAAAAGCACCTTGTGCCAGAATCTGGCGTAGAGCAGGTGCAGTACCGCGTGTTCGGCGCCGCCGACATAGAGATCGACCGGCATCCAGTACTTCTCCTTGGCCGGATCCCAGGCCTGCCCTTGGTTCCGCGGGTCGATATAGCGCAGATAGTACCAGCAGGAACCGGCCCACTGCGGCATGGTATGAGTCTCGCGCCGGCCGCGCCGGCCGGTCTTCGGATCGGTGTAGTTCAGCCATTCCTCGGCCTTGGCCAGCGGCGATTCGCCGGAACCGGAGGGCTTGAAGTCGTGCAGTTCCGGCAGTCTGACCGGCAGTTCGCCTTGGTCGAGAATTTGGGCTTCGCCGTCTTCGAAATAGACCACGGGGAAGGGTTCGCCCCAGTAGCGCTGCCGACTGAACAGCCAGTCCCGCAGCTTGTACTTGGTGGCGGCCTTGCCGAGTCCCTTCTGGCGGAGCCATTCGCTGGTTCTGCTCTTGGCTTCGGCCACCGGCAGTCCGTTCAGGTCGAGTCCCCGGCGGTTGGCGGAATTGATCAGAGCGCCGTCGCCGCTCCAGCAGGCTTCCCCGGCCAGCGCCTGTTCGACTTCCAGTCCGGCCGCGGCGGCCGCTTCCCTCTCCGGCTCGAGGATGCAGCGGATCGGCAGGCCGAAGGTTTTGGCGAACTCGAAGTCGCGTTCGTCGTGGGCCGGCACGGCCATGATGGCGCCGGTGCCGTAGCCCATCATCACATAGTCTCCGATCCAGATCGGGATTTCCTCCTCGGTGACCGGGTTGCGGGCATAGGCGCCGGTGAACACGCCGGTCTTGGTCTTGCTCAGCTCGGTTCGTTCGAGTTCGCTTTTCAGGCTGGCCTGCTGGCGGTATTCGCGCACCGCGCTGGCCGCCTCGGGCGCGACGATCGAGTCGAGCAGCGGATGTTCCGGCGACAGAACCATGTAGGTGGCGCCGAACAGAGTGTCCGGGCGCGTGGTGTAGACCCGGATCGTGTCGCTGTGCCCGACGATTTCGAAGTCGACTTCGGCCCCGCTCGACTTGCCGATCCAGTTGCGCTGCATTTCCTTGATGCCCTCCGGCCAGTCGAGGTCGTCGAGGTCGCGCAGCAGTCTTTCGGCATACTCGGTGATCCGCAGCATCCATTGTTTCATGGGCTTGCGCACCACGGGGTGGTTGCCGCGTTCGCTGCGTCCGTTGACCACTTCCTCGTTGGCCAGCACGGTGCCGAGAGCCGGGCACCAGTTTACCGGCACTTCGTCGAGGTAGGCCAGGCCTCGCCTGTACAGTTGCAGGAAGATCCACTGAGTCCACCGGTAGTATTCCGGATCGGTGGTGTTGATCTCCCGCTCCCAGTCGTAGCTGAAGCCGAACGACCGGATCTGGCGGCGGAAGTTCTCGATGTTCTTTTCGGTGGTCAGCCGCGGATGGGTGCCGGTCTCGATGGCGTATTGCTCGGCGGGCAGGCCAAAGGCGTCCCAGCCCATTGGATGCAGCACGTTGTAGCCGCGCATTCTTTTGTAGCGGCAGTAGATGTCGGTGGCGGTATAGCCCTCGGGATGGCCGACATGCAGTCCCGCCCCACTGGGGTAGGGGAACATGTCCAGCACATACAGCTTGGGACGGTCGGGGTCGAAGTCGCGCGCCTTGAAGGTGCGATTGCGCAACCAGCAGTCCTGCCATTTGGGTTCGATTTCGCTTGGCTTGTAGACGGGGCTTGCTTGCTTCATGGCATAACTTTCGTTTTTTGACAATGCTTGTCAACCTCTTCGCCGGGTCGATCGGTTGTTGGGCGGCGCCGCCCTCGGCGGGCGGGGTGCAGAAGGAGTTGCCCCGGACAATTTAATCTTGCTTGCCGAATTGTCGAACCGTCGCCGCCGGAAGCAGAGGGGCATGCTGCCTGACCAAAATTGCGCCACCACCGGGCTTGCCCGGGCTTGCTTGGTGGAGCGAAGGCGGGGGGGAACTTCAACCACGGAAAGCACGGAAGGCACGGAAGAGGGCGGGAAACCGTTGTCCGACCTGTCCGATCCGTTCGACTGGTCCAACCATGTTGACCGAGTTGACCGGGGTGACTTTGGGGCGGCGCCGCCGGATTGCGAAAAAAACCTTGGGGCACTGCTTCCTCTTGCCTTGCGGCAATTTTCGTGTATGGTCTGCTTTCACCGGTTTTTTGGGTTCTCGGCAGGAGATATGGATTGTTATGGCGGAAAAGACTCGCAGAATCGCGGTGGTGATGGCCGGCGGCGGCGGCGAGCGCTTCTGGCCATTGTCCACCCGGGGTCGGCCCAAGCAGTTGCTCAGGCTGGCCGATCCGCGGCGCACCATGCTCGAGCAGGCGATTGCCCGCCTGACTCCGCTGATTGCGCCGGAGCAGGTGTTCATCGCCACCGGCCGGCACTTGCGCGAGGCGATGCGGACTTCGCAAACCTTGGTTCCGGCCGACAATATTCTGGCTGAACCCTGCAAGCGAAACACTCTGGGTTGTCTGTGCTATGCGGCGGCGGAGATGCTGGCACGCTATGGCGCCGAGGCTGGCGACCTGACCATGGCGGTGGTCACGGCCGACCACCGAATCGAGAACGATGAAGGTTTTCGGGATGCGGTGGCGACCGCGATGAGCACGGCCGAGACCGAGGAGGCTCTGGTCACTGTCGGCATTCCCCCCGCCCGCGCGGAGACCGGCTACGGCTATCTCGAGCTGCCCGGAGACTGGCGTCAGGATCGCGACGGCGGCCGGCGGGCGGTGCCGGTGCGGCGCTTTGTCGAGAAGCCGGACATGGCGACGGCGCAAAGTTTTTGCCAGGCGGGCAACTATCTGTGGAACAGCGGCATGTTTTTCTGGCGACTGGAGGTTTTTCTGGCCGAGCTGGCGCGCTGGCAGCCGCAGGCGGCCGGGATTGTCCGGGATTTGAGCGAGGCCTTGGTCGCGGGCAACCTTCGCGACCTGGAGCGACGCTTTGCCGAGCTGCCCGACCTGTCGGTCGACTACGCGCTCATGGAGCGGACGGACAGGGCGATGGCGGTGGTCGGCGATTTCTCCTGGGACGATGTCGGATCCTGGGACAGTCTGCAACGAAGCTTTCCGCCGGATGCGCAGGGCAATGTCGCGGTCGGCGACCCGCTGCTGCTGGAAACCGAAGACTCGATTGTCTGCCAATATGGCGATGCGGGTCGGGAGCTGGTGACTTTGGGGGTGCGCGGTTTGGTGGTGGTGGCGACCGACAATGGGATATTGGTGACCACCAGGGAGCGGGCGCAGGAGGTGAAAGGGGTGGTGGCCGAGCTGCGGCGGCGCGGCTCGGCATCGGTTTGATCATTGTTTGTTTATAAACGATGACCGTGGCGGTGGCGGTCTGCCCGGCCAGGAGGTGACTATGAAGATTGCGGATGGCGAGACGATTGTGTTTACCGGCGATTCGATTACCGACTGCGGACGGAGTCGACCGGTCGGTCGCGGCACCGGGCTGGGCGCGGGGTATGTGGGATGGGTGGACAGTTTGCTTTCGGCCTATTATCCGCAGCGCCGGATTCGGGTGCTCAATACCGGCATAAGCGGCAATCGCGTGATTGATCTTGAGGCGAGATGGCGGGCGGATGTGCTGGACTTGCGGCCGCAGTGGCTTTCGGTGATGATCGGGATCAACGATGTCTGGCGCCAGTTCGACAGTGCGCTCGAGCCGAACCAGGTGCCGCTCGAACGCTATGAAAAAGTGTACCGCGAGATTCTTGCGCAGGCGCGGCCGCAATTGCGGGGACTGGTGCTGATGACCCCCTATTTCATCGAAGCCAACCGCAATGATCCGATGCGGCAGATGATGGACTCATATGGCGGGGTGGTCGAAAGGCTGGCGCGGGAGTTCGCCGCCGTCTATGTCGATGTCCAGGCGGCTTTCGACCGCTATCTTGAGCATCGTCCGACCCAGTCCCTGTGCGGCGACCGCATCCACCCGAATCAGGCCGGGCACACCCTGATCGCCTCCGCCTTTCTCAGCGCGATCGGATTCGACTGGGGGATGGCCGAGCAGCCGATTGACCGGTAGCCGATTGCAGATCAGGATAGAGTTCTAACCTGATTAATTCATGCGAATTCGGCTATGAGTCATTTATATGGGTTCGGAGTTCCGAGGTTCGGAGGTATAAAATTGCGGCGCAGCCGCTTTGGAGCACGGTGGCCGGGCACCGCTCTGGTATATTTTCTGCCCCGTCTATCTCAAAGCGGCGAGAGCCCGCCGCACTCCAAAGATGCTTCGCATAGGCCACTGCAATAGCGGGGGCTTTCAGTTTGCCGGCTTGAGCCGGGGACCGGCCGGAGTATCCTCGATCAGCCAGCCTTCGGCCAGCAGTCGGTCGCGGATTGCGTCGGCCTGGGCAAAGTCGCGCTGACGGCGCGCCTCCTGACGGGCTTCCGCCAGGCTTTCGATTTCGGCTGGTACGGCCGGTTCCCGATCCAGGTCGAGCACGGCCAGAACCCGGTCGAATTCGCGCAGCAAGGCCAGGGTGGCGTCGGCGGCCGGCCGGGCCAGGGTCTGTTGGTCGATCTGCCGGTTGACGTCGCGGATCAGCGAGAACAGGGCGGCCAAGGCCTCCGCCATATTCAGGTCGTCCTCGAGCGCCTGGCGGAACTGGGTTTCGGCCCGCTCGAGGAGCGGCTGCACGATGCCCGGGGCATCGGTCTCGGTTGAGTTCGGAAGCTGACGCAGCCGAGCCGCGAAGTCGTCGAGCCTTTGCAGGGCGGCGCGGGCGTCGCGGGCGCTTTGCAGGCTGAAGTTCAGGGATTGCCGATAGTGGCCGCCCAGCAAAACATAGCGGATTTCACGGCCGGTCAGTCCCTGTTCGAGCAGATCCCGCAGAGTGAAGAAGTTGCCGAGCGACTTCGACATCTTCTGGCCGTCCACCACCAGGTGCGCGCAGTGCAGCCAATAGCGGGCGAAGGGCTGGCCGGTGGCGGCTTCGCTCTGCGCGATCTCGTCCTCGTGGTGGGGGAACATATTGTCGATGCCGCCGGTATGGATATCGAAGCTGGGGCTGAGGTATTTCATGCTCATGGCGCTGCACTCGATATGCCAGCCGGGTCGGCCGCGCCCCCAGGGACTGTCCCAGCAGATGGCGCCGTCCTCCTCCTGGTAGGCCTTCCAGAGCGCGAAGTCGGCGACCGCCTCCTTGGCGTACTCGTCGTTGCGCACGCGCCCGGTCGAGCGCATGTCCTCGGGCTTGATTTTGGTCAGGCGTCCGTATTGCGGATAGCGGCCGATCGAGAAGTAGACCGAGCCGTCGTCGGCTCGATAGGCCACGCCGCGGTCGAGCAGGCGCTGAATCAGCTCGATCATTTCCGGCAGGTGTTCGGTGGCCGCCGGATAGTGCTCGGCCGGTTCGATGCGCAAAGTTTTGATGTCTTCGAAAAAGGCCCGCTTGAAGAGCTTGGTGAATTCGTCCAGGGACTGCCCGGCGGCGCGGGCGCCCCGGATGGTCTTGTCGTCGACATCGGTCAGGTTCATGGCCTGGATCACACGGTAGCCGCAGTATTTCAGAGTGCGGCGCAGAAGATCCTCGAAGACATAGGCGCGAAAGTTGCCGATGTGCGCGTAGTTGTAGACCGTGGGGCCGCAGGTGTAGAGGCGAACCGCGTCCTGGTGCAGCGGAACGAACGGCTCGATCTGGCGACTCAGCGAATTGTAGAACTTCAGGGGCATGGGGGATTTTTCGTCGTTGTTTATGCGGATTCGGAACATTGAGGTTCCTTTTCAGTTTGAGTGGGTAGCTTGTTTCAATTCACATTCAGAAATGATGCATTGCTCGTGGCAGAGTTCAGGTTTCGGGTTTCAGGCCATCCAGAGGGGCACAGCGCACGTTCTGATCCGTACGCGACGTGGTCTTCCTCTACATGCCAATGCCGGTCGCTGACCGGAATTTTCTTTTCGAGCGTCTTCTCCAGGCCATTGAGCATGCGTACACATTCCTGGTGGCGATCTCTATACTGGCGCAAGGTTTCTTGCGATATGTATTTCTTGAGCATGGCCATATAGCCTGATTAATTCATGCGAATTCGGCCATGAGTCATTATATGTTTATA
>SLSR01000163.1 GCA_007130365.1 Lentisphaeria bacterium | reverse complement strand
CCCCGGCTTGCCAAAGCCCGGTTCAAGGCTTAAAGTAATAGCTTGCCAAAGCATTATGGCTGCACTTTTTGATTTGAACCTGCAGGAAGGGGATTTTCCGACGCCACGGGCGTTGATCCCGTAAATTGACAAGGAAATTTATCGTGCTTGCGTTGATTGTCGGCATCTTATCGGCTCTGCTCTTCGGCTGGCTTGCCTGGTTTGTCTTCGGCTTCGGCCCGATCCTGGTCGGGCTGTTCACCGTCTTCGGCTTTCTGCTCGCCATGATCCCGCTCAATCTCTGGCTCAAGCGGCGCATGGAAAAGATCTTCGCCGAAGTCCAGGGGGTGATCGAGCGCGACCAGCAGAAGATGCGCCGCCAGGTCAGTCAATTGCAGGGGCGGATGCAAGGCTCGCCGAAAGGCATCCAGAAACAGTTGGAGAAGCAGCAGACCGCCTCGATTCGCGAGGCGCTGAAAGTGCTCGACCAGATCACGCCCCTTTACAAATGGAATGTTCTGGCCAAGAAGCAGGCGCATACCCTGCGCGGCCAGTTGCTGTTCCAGATCAAGGACTTCGAAAACGCCGACCGCTACCTGGAGCAGGGGATGAATGTCGATCCCATGACGGTGGCGATGAAGATGGCGCGACTCTACCAGAAAAACCAGGCCGAAGCGGCCGAGAAACTCTACAGGAAAGTCAAGCGCCGGTTCAAGGGCGACAAGGGCATCGTACTGCACTGCCTGCACGCCTGGATTCTGATCAAGAAGGACCGAGCCGACGAAGCCCTGCAATTCCTCACCGACCTGAAGGAGAAGACCGACCACCAAGTGGTGCGCGACAACTGGGAACACCTGGCCAACGGACGAGTGCGCAGCTTTTCCAACGCCGGCCTGGGTGAACTCTGGTACGCCCTGCACCTGGAACAACCGAAAACCGCGCGGGTCAAGCAATACGGCGGCGGCAGGCGCCGCTAGCCTGGCTATTTAATGCGAACTATGCAATCTGCTCCCAATACATCCGGGCCGACGCCTGGCCGCGCCCTCGGCGTCTGTATCGGCGCCTCCACAATCAAGGCAGTGGAACTGCGCCCGGATCGCTCGGTCGGACGGGTTCTGCACCTGCCGCACGAATGCAACCCGCGCGACAAGCTGCTGGAAGCCTTGCGCGAGATGGAGGCCGAGAGCTTCGAGCATATCGCGATCACCGGCCGCAAGTTCCGCTACCTACTCGACCTGCCCGCGATCACCGAAACCGAGGCCTGCGAACGCGCGCTGCCTCTGCTCGCCCCGCCCGAGGGCGAAAACTTCGACGCGCTGATCAGCCTGGGCAGCGAAACCTTCGTGCTCAACCGCCTGAACCGCAACGGACACATCATTGATGTGGTCACCGGCAACAAGTGCGCTTCGGGCACGGGCGAGTTCTTCCTCCAGCAGATTCGCCGCATGAACCTGTCGCTGGAGCAGGCGATCGAGCAGGCCCGCGCCTCCAGGCCGCACGGCGTTTCCGGAAGATGCTCGGTCTTCTGCAAGAGCGACTGCACGCACGCCCTCAACAAAGGCGTGTCGACCGGCGATATCAGCGCCGGCCTGTGCGCCATGATGGCCGAGAAGATCACCGAGCTGCTGGCCAAGGCGCAGGCGCAATCCGCCATCCTGGTCGGCGGGGTCACCCGCAACCAGGTGGTCATGGATCAGTTGCGCGAACGCTTCGGACGTATCTGGGTTCCGCCGCAGGCCGACTATTTCGAGGCTCTCGGCGCGGCCGTCTACGCACTTGAAAGGCAAATCGCCTGGAGCCGCGACATTCGGTTCAACCAGGATCATGCCACCTTCCATTTCCTGCCCCCGATCGACCAGGGCGAAGACCGCGTCAGCTTCCAGACCCTGAAGCGGGATCGGGCCGCCGCCGGCGACCGCTGTCTGCTCGGCCTGGATGTGGGGTCGACCACGACCAAGGCGACGGTCATCCGCGAAGGCGACAACGCCCTGCTCGCCGATGTCTACCTGCGCACCAACGGCGATCCGGTCGGCGCCTCGCGCGCCTGCTATCGCTCGCTGCTCGCCGATCTCGACTCGACGCAAATCGACATTGTCGGACTCGGGGTCACCGGCTCCGGACGGCAGATGGCCGGCCTGCACGCGCTGACCGACGGAATCATCAACGAGATCATCGCCCATGCCACGGCGGCAGTCCACTTCGATCCGGCCGTCGACACCATCTTCGAGATCGGCGGCCAGGACGCCAAGTACACGCATCTGGTCAACGGCGTGCCGGCCGACTACGCAATGAACGAAGCCTGCTCGGCCGGCACCGGCTCGTTTCTCGAGGAGTCGGCCAAGGAGAGCCTCGGTGTCGAAGTCGCCGACATCGCCGACATCGCCCTGCGCAGCCGGCGGCCGCCCAACTTCAACGATCAGTGCGCGGCCTTCATCAGCAGCGACATCAAGAACGCCTCGCACGAGGACATCGCCGCCGCCGACATCGTGGCCGGCCTGGTCTACTCGATCTGCATGAACTACTGCAACCGGGTCAAGGGCGCGCGCCCGGTCGGCAATACGATTTTCATGCAGGGTGGAGTCTGCTACAACCGGGCGGTGCCGATGGCCATGGCGAACCTGATCAAAAAACCGATCGTGGTGCCGCCCGAACCCGGCCTGATGGGCGCCTTCGGCGTCGCCCTCGAAGTCAAAAAACGGATCGGCCAGGGGCTGCTGGCGGAAGCGCGCTTCAACCTCTCCGAACTGGCCGGGCGGGAAATCGAAAGCGGCCGCCCCTTCCAGTGCAGGGGCGGCGGGGAAAACTGCGACCGCGGCTGCTGGATCAACGTCTATCGGGTCGACGGCAAGAACTATCCGTTCGGCGGCATCTGCAACAAGTACTACAACCTGCGCCACAACCTGCAAGTGGAGACCGCCGACCTGAATCTGGTGCGCAGCCGCCAGCAACTGGTGTTTGGCTCGTCAGCCCCGGCCGCCGCCGAACCGCCCGAAGCCGCCGCCCCGACCGTCGGCCTGACCCGCTCGTTCCTGGTCAACACCCTGCATCCGCTCTATCGCACCTTTTTCGAGGAGTTGGGCTTCTCGGTAGTCCTGCCGGAGACCCCGGCGGCCGCCGGACTGCAGAAGATTCAATCCGCCTTCTGCTATCCGGCCGAGCTGGCCCACGGCTTTATGCAGGCGCTGATCGACCGCCGCCCGGACTTCATCTTTCTCCCCGCCCTCTCCCGTCTGCCGCTCGAATTCAAAACCAGCGGCCAAGTAGTCCGGGACCAGTGCTCCTGCGTGATCATGGGCGGCGAACCCTACTACCTGCGCAGTGCCTTTGCCATCCCGGAAACCACGCGCCTGCTCACTCCGGTGCTTGATTTCAAGGCCGGCCTGGAGTCGCAGGAGGAAGTGTTCGTGCAAGTGGCGGCCGAGGCCGGCGCCGCGGACGCGGCCCGGGCCCGCCAGGCCTACGCCAAGGCGGTGGAGCGCCAGCGCGAATTCCTCGCCGCCCGGCGCCAGATCGGCAGACAGGCGCTGACCCGGCTCGAAGCCGATCCGGAACAGACCGGCATCGTTCTCTTCGGCCGCTCCTACAACGCCTTCAGCGCGGTCGCCAATCTCGGCATTCCCGACAAGTTCGCCTCGCGCGGCTTCACCATCATCCCCTTCGACACCCTGCCGTTCCAGGACGAACCCCTGGACCAGGCCATGAACTGGGCTTCCGGCGAGGAACTCTTGCGGGCCGCCAAGTTCATCCGCCGCCATCCGCAGCTTTTCGGCGCCTACATCACCAACTTCAGTTGCGGCCCGGACTCCTTCCTGATCGGCTACTTCCGCGAAATCATGGAGACCAAGCCGTCGCTCACCCTCGAACTGGACAGCCACAGCGCCGACGCCGGAATCGACACCCGGATCGAGGCCTTCCTCGACATCGTCGAGCGCTACCGTACCGTACGCGAAAACCGCGCCGCCCCGGCGGCCGAATTCCAGCCCGCCCGCACCCTGACCAAAAACGGCAAGCTCTACGGGCAGACCTCGGACGGCCGCCTGCTGCCCCTGACCGACCGGCGGGTGCGCGTGCTCTTCCCCTCGATGGGCAGCTACAGCTCGCGCGCCATCGCCGCCGCCTTTCAAGGCTACGGCATGCAGGCTGAAGCCGCTCCGGTACCCCAAGTCGACACCCTGATGCTGGGGCGCGGCCAATGCTCCTGCAAGGAATGCCTGCCCCTGCTGCTGACCACCGGCAGCCTGCTCGAATATCTCGACAACCCAAACCGGCCGGAGGACGAATTCCTGCTCTACTTCATGCCGACCTGCGGCGGCAACTGTCGCTTCCCGCAATATTCCGTGTTCCTCAACCAGCTCATTCGCAAGCGCCGCATTCCCAATGTCGCCCTGCTTACCCTGAGCGGCGAAAACAGCTACGGCGGACTGGGGCCGCTGAAGCTGATCAACATCCTGCGCGGCGTGATCGCGGCCGACATCATGGACGATATCCGCAACACCCTCTATGTTTTGGCCCGCGACCGCGAAGCCGCCCTCCGGGAAGTTGAAAGACAGTGGCTGAACATCCTCCAGACCCTGGCCGGCGGCGGCCGGAAGTTCTATCGCGGATTGCGGCTCGCCGCCCGCGAGCTGGCGCAGATCCCCCTGCGCTATCCGCTGCGCGAAGCCAAAACCGTGGTGCTCACCGGCGAAATCTATGTGCGGCGCGACGAATTCTCCTGCCAGAACCTGCTCGACCTGCTGGCCCGGCACGATATCGTGGTCAAGCGCGCCCCCACCCTCGAGTGGCTCTACTACATCGACTACATGGTGGCGGAAAATCCCGGCGAAACCCTGCACACCCTGCGCGACAAGGTCGAGTTCATGATCAAGCGCCGCATCCAAACACACCTCGAACGACGGATCAAGAAGACCATGGCCGCCTCCGGACTCTACCACCCGGAAATGCTCGATGTCGCCACCACCCTGCAATACGGCAGCCGCTTCGTCCACAGTCAACTGAGCGGCGGCGAAACCGTGCTTGGCGTCGGCGGCTTCTTCAAGGACATCATCGACCACACCGACGGCATGCTTTCGATCGGCCCCTTCGGCTGCATGCCAACCCGCGTGACCGAAGCCGTGCTCAAGCAGGAGTCCACCCTTGAGAACAAGGAGAAAATGACCGGCCGCCAGCTCGATCAATTCCGCGAACTGGAAAAGCTCCCGTTCCTCTCGGTCGAGTCCGACGGCAACCCCTTCCCCCAGGTCATCGAAACCAGGATCGAAGCCTTCGCCCTCCAGGTCAACCGGTTGGCCCGCCTGAAAAAGGCCGCCGCCGCCAAATCCACTTGACACCGGAAGCAGGGTAAATATATTGATCCGACTTTGCAGTCAACCCACAACCAGAGATGGGGGCAAGCATATGCCGGAAGCGATTCGAATCGACAACCTGGGAAAAACCTACCGCGGCGAGCAGGAGGCGCTGAGGAATTTTTCGCTGACCGTCGAGCAGGGGGAAGTCTTCGGCTTTCTCGGCCCCAACGGCGCCGGCAAGACCACCACCATCAAGATCCTGCTCGGGCTGCTTGACGCCAGCTATGGCTCGGTCGAAATCTTCGGCCAGGATCCGCGCCAGCCCGCGACCCGGCGCCAACTCGGATACCTGCCGGAAATCGCCAACTACTATGAATTCATGAATGTGGTCGAACTCTTGCGCTTTTACGGGAACTTGTCCGGCTTGACCCGAGCCGCGCTCGAAACTCGCATCGACCAGGTTCTCGGGCTGGTCGGCCTGGAAGAGTTTCGGCGGCGCAGCCTGCGCAGGTTCTCCAAGGGCATGCTGCAGAGAACCGGCATCGCCCAGGCGCTGCTGCACGATCCCAAACTGCTGATCCTGGACGAGCCGATGACCGGGCTTGATCCCCTCGGGCGCAGGCAGTTGCGAGAGATCATCATGGACTTGCGCCAGCAGGGCAAGACCGTCTTCTTCTCATCGCACGAACTGTCGGAGACCGAGGTGGTGTGCGACCGCTTCGGCATCCTTCGCGACGGCGAACTATGCTGGTGCGGCAAGCCCGGGGAAGTGGTCGGCGACGGCGAGGTCAACCTGGAGCGCATCTTCCTGCGCATGGTCAACCAACCGGCGCTCGCCCCCAAAAACCGGCAAGCCGCAGTCTGAACACGCGTGAAGCAATCAAGGCAAAACAATATGTTGTCAATTCGAAAAATCTGGGCGGTGGCCAGGGTTTCCCTGCTTGAGCTGTTGCGGCGGCGCGATGTCTATGTGGCCCTGATCCTGGCCGTGGTGCTGGTGGTGCCGCTGTCCACGGTCAATTTTTTCGGGGTCGAAGGCATTGTCCGCCATTTGCGGGAGGTTTCCCTGCTCCTGATCTGGCTCTTCTCGGTGGTCATCGCCATTACCACCGCCGCCCGCCAAATCCCCGGCGAACTGCAGCGCCGCACGATCCTGCCGCTGCTGGCCCGGCCGATTCGGCGTTCCGAGGTGGTTCTCGGCAAATATGTCGGCAGCGCCCTGGCCGCTTCCGCCGCCTTGCTGCTGTTCTATCTCTGCTATGTCCTCCTCACCGGCTTGCTCTCAGAACCCCAGGCCGAGACGACGAGGATGCAGGCAACCTTGATGCACATGGACATGACGATGGGACAGGCGATACTGATGCACCTGGCCTTTGTCTGGCTGCTGACCGCCATGACCATGGCCGGATCGCTGATCCTCACCGTCTCGGCCAACCTCACTTGCTGCGCCCTGGTCGCGGTCGGCATGCTGCTGTTCGGCGAGCAACTGCCGAAAATCGCCGACCAGGCGGTCTTCCCCGCCTCCTGGATTGTCCGGCTTGCGCACTATGTATTGCCCCACTTCGAGTTCTACGATTCGCGCGTCCGCCTGATTCACGAATGGGGGGCCTACGACTGGGGGGTGCTGGCCATTGTCCTGCTCTATACCCTGCTCTACATCGCGTTCCTCATGATCTTCTCAACCTTGGTCTTCAACCGCAAACGACTATGAAAAAACCAAGCGCACTCTCGATCCTGGGCGGTCTGCTCCTGCTGCTGGCGGCCTGCGCACTGGCACCCCGCCTGAGCGGGCATCCGGGTCTGCGACCGCCGCAGGCTGAACAACCCGAACTCCTGAGCGTTCTGTTCGGAGAGTCGCGAGTCGCGATCGGAGAGCGGCTTTACTATCTGGCCGATGTCTACTATCATGCCGGAATCGGCTATGCGAACCACCGCAACGATCATCACCACGATCACCATGATGGCCACCACCACCACCACGACGATGATCGTGAAGCAGCCCTTTTCCCGTTCGCCGGGGAGGATGCGGCGGAGTCCGCCGCTCCCCTGGTCGACCACTGCGACCACGACCACCACGACGGCCATGCCCAGCATCATGAAGACAGTCGCCGAAGAGAGCATGGGGGGGATTGGTGGATCCGGATCAATCGTCGGCTCAAGCCGCGAGGGCATCGGCATCTGCACGGTCGGCGCGAAGAGCGCGAGATTCTCCCCTGGCTGTGGGCGGCGGTCAAGGTTGATCCGAAACACATCGACGCCTATCTCGACGGCGCCTATTTTCTCGCCGAGCGCCTGGGGCGGCCGGATGAGGGTCTGCGCATGCTCGACGAGGGGTTGCGCCACAATCCGGGCAGTGTGCGGATATATTTTGCCAGGGGCACCATGCTGTTTCACCGCTTCGACGACCGCGAAGGCGCTTTCTCGACCTTCGCGCAGGGGCGGGAGGCATGGCTCGAACAGTGGGAGGACTGGCGCCAGACCATGGCCTGCGGCCAGACGGAGGCCGAACAGCCCGACACCCTGATCTACTATCGATTGCTCGGCTATATGGGGCACATCGCCGAACGGCAGGAGCGTCCGGAGCAGGCACTCGCGCTCTACGGGGAAGCCCTGCCATTCTCTCCTTCGCCAAGGCTTCGCGACCAGTTGCTCGCCCGGATCGAGGGCTTGGAAGCCCGCTAGCCTGATTTCGGGCTTGGAATTTATGCCATGCGCCTTCATCGCGTATTTCTATTTTGGCTCTTTCTCAAAACGAATGGGTTGCCAATAGTTTTTTCTTGGATTTTGTGGGTAACACCTGAAACCCGAAACCCGAAACCCGAACTCTGCCACGAGCAATGCATCATTTCTGAATGTGAATTGAAACAAGCTACCCACTCAAACTGAAAAGGAACCTCTATTTTCAATTTGAAACCGAAGCGAAGCCCCGGCCTGATATGCCGGGTTCCTTGGGCAAAAACTCTCGAAGGGATGACCCCAGTGCCAGTGGACTGGCCGCGCCCTTGCGGCCGCAATTCCCGAAAAGGAACCAATTTCCTTCAAGCGAGGTCGTATTCTTATAATTTATAATTTTCGCGATGACCGCGGAACCCACATACCCCATCTTTCTGCTGGAACGACCAAATGATTAGTGGAAGCAAAGTCCCAAAGCCTTTGATCTGGCTTTTCATGTTGGCGGTCGGCTGGGCGGCGGGCGGCGGGCAGGCGCTGGCCGAGGATGCGGAAAGCCCCCCGATCCAGGTTGGGTTCGAGCTGGTGCAGGCGCCCGGGCCGGACATTCCCCTGGAGTTCGACATTGTTCTGAACATCGAGGAAGGCTATTACGTCTATTCGAAGGAAGAATATTCGTTTGGGTTTGAGATCGAGGCGCAGCGCGGCCTGGCCGACCAGGCGAGTTTGCGGTTGCCGCCGACCTTGGACATTCCGGATCTGCTGTCGGTGGAGGAGGACGCGACCACCCCGGTTTTTGTCGGCGAAGCCAGGATTCGGGCCGTGGTCGAGTCGCGCCTGGCCGATCCGGGGGAGGAATGGAGCCTGACCGGCGCCTTCACCTATCAAGCCTGCACCGACACCTTCTGCCTGCGCCCGGAGCGGGTCGCGACGAGCCTGGGCGACGGCTCCGCGGTTGCGGAGTCCGCAGCCGAACGGGGCGCCGGCTGGGCCGGCAGGGGCTGGCTGTGGGGGGTGGGGGCGGCCTTTCTGGCCGGCATCGCGCTCAGCCTGACCCCGTGTGTATACCCGATGATCGGGGTTACGGTGGCGGTGATCGGCGGCAGTTCGGCCGGGCGCGGCCGAACCGTGTGGCTCACCTTTGTCTATGTCCTCGGTCTGTCCCTGGCCTATGCCGCGGCCGGAGTGGGGGTCGCCCTGCTCGGGAGCCGGGCCGCCGAGTTCTTCCGGTCGCCGTATGTCCTGTCGGCGATCGGGCTGCTGTTCGTTCTGCTGGCGCTCTCTCTGTTCGATGTCTTTTCGCTCAGCCTGCCGAGTTCGCTGATGAATCGGCTGCAGGGGGTCGGCAAGCGCGGCTCCACCGGCGGCGTGTTCGCGATGGGGCTGGTCTCCGCCCTGGTCGTCGGCCCCTGCATTTCCGGGCCGTTGATTTCGCTGATCACCTTTGTGGCCACAACCGGCAGTGTGCTGCTCGGCTTCCTCTACTTCTTCGCTTTGGCCTGGGGGATGGGGCTTCTGCTGTTTGTCGCGGGCAGCGCCTCGGGCGCCCTGCCGCGGGCCGGGGTCTGGATGGTGCGGGTGAAGCATGTGCTGGGCGTGGTTCTGCTGTGGGCCGCCTTCTACTTCGCCCGGCCGGTAGTCGGGGAACTGATTTACTACGCGGCCACCGCGAGCGCCCTGGCGGCGGCCGCCGGAGTCTCGGGCATACTCGACTTTGCCAGTCGCGAAGGGGTGGGCAGGCGACGATTGCGACAGACGGGCGCGGCTCTGATCGCAGTCGGCCTGATCTTCGGGATCAATCTGTGGCTTGTCCGCACCGTGGTGCGCGAGGCTGACATGATCCGCCCCGGGGTCGACCGTACGGTCGAGCTGGCGGCCGAGCTGGCGCATGGCGAGGTGGTGCTGCTGGAGTTCTGGGCGCCGTGGTGCGCGATCTGCAAGCATATCGAGCGGACTGTGATCGAGGATCCGGAAATGGCCGCAATCCTGGAGGAGATTCGAGTGGTCAAGGTACACTACGACCACAACCGGGAACTGAATCGCAAGTACGACCTGATCGGCCCCCCGGCCTTTGTCTTTCTGCGGCCGGACGGCCGGCGCATCGGTCCGATTCTGGTCACTGGCGAAGAGTTGCGGGAAGCGATAGAGAACCGCATCTGGCGGCAGGCCGCGGAATAGTTTCCATCGTTTCCGCCCGCCTATTCGTCGCCGCCGATTTCCTGTTCGACGAACACGTCGTACTCCTCTTCTTCCATCAGGCTGTCCAGCTCGGCTTCGTCGACATCGGTGAACTTGCAGATCCAGCCGTCGGTTTCCGGCGAGCCGTTGATCAGTCCGAGGTTCTCCTCGAGCTGCTCGTTGACTTCGCACACGCTGCCGCCGATCGGGGTCAGGATGTCGGAGGCGGCCTTGGCCGATTCGACGATGCACAGAATGTCGTCCTGGGTGAAGGCGGCGCCGACCGTCGGCAATTCCACGAAATTGATTTCGCCCAGCTCCTCGACCGCATGAGCGGTTATGCCAATGGTCGCGATCCCGTTTTCATAATCCACCCACTGGTGGTTTTCGCTGAATTTTGTCATAGCCCAAAAATTCCTTCCTGCTTGCTCTTCTGGCTTGTCGCACTGCAACCAGAAAAATACCCAACCCTTGTATAAAATCAAATGGTGGCGCGGAAGTTCGGCTCTTCACGGCAATTTTTGCCTTGACTTCTGCGGCAACGCGGATTATTCGGGCTAGATTATGCATCAAAAGCTTTTTGACCGGGTCTAAATCAACATTGAATCCCAATAGGGATTGGCTAAGTTGTCTGAAAAGTGAAAATTGAGGAAAGGAATAGCATCATGACCATAGGAATGAAGATAGTTTTGGCGATAATGGCCGGCGGCCTGGTCGGCGGACTTTTGGCCTGGTTCAATCAATGCACCAGCGGCACCTGCCCTTTGCTGGCCAACCCCTGGCGTGGCGCCCTGATCGGCGGTCTGCTTGGCGGCCTGCTGCTTTCCAGCCAGGGGCTGCGGGCGGAAACGGGAACCTTGAACGAGCACGTCCGGATGGTTCGAGGCGAAGAGCAGTTCAAGGAGTTGGTACTGAAGTCTGAGCTGCCGGTGCTGGTCGATTTCCATGCCGACTGGTGCGGCCCCTGCAAGCGACTCGCCCCGATTCTGGCCGAGATCGCCGGCGAGCAGCATGAAAGGATCTCGGTGGTCAAGGTCGATGCCGACGACAACCCCGAACTCGTGAGAAGGTACCAGGTGCGGGGGCTGCCGCATCTGATCATTTTCAGGCAGGGCAGAGCGGCTGGGCAGTTGGTCGGTCTGCGTCCCAAGAGCGCCCTGGAAAAATGGATCGACGACACCCTGAAAGAAGAAGACGAGGAGTAGCCTTCATGCCGATTTTCGAATATCGATGCGAAGAGTGCGGGGAGCGATTCGAGAAAATGCTGCGCAACCGCGGGCAAGCCCCCGGCCCCTGTCCGACCTGCCGCGGGGAAAATCTGAAGAAGATGTTCTCCTCCTTCAGTCCCGGCAGTGGCCAGGCCGCTGCCGGCTGCGACTTCGGAGAGTGCCCGGCGGCCGGCGCCTGTCCCGGCGGCGGCTGCGCCATGCGGTAGAACACTAAATTCACAATCGCCTGGAAAACAAGTATTTATTCGACAAAATGGATTTTTTTAGATTTTATTGTAAATTTTTTCACAAAATAATTAAAAATTGCTTGTAAAGATGGGTTTTATGATTATATTAAGTGCATTAAGCCAAAAGACGGGCAGCCGCCAAGACTCTTGAAACCGATATGGGAGTTGGAAAAACATGCATATGACACTGGCTGAACCAAAGACTGGCGACAAGCCCGGAGCGGAATACGCACCGGTCGCGCGCATCCTCGCTCGCTACAACCGGGATCCGGCCAAGCTGATCCCCATTCTGCAGGCGGTGCAGGAGGAATATCGCTACCTGCCGGAAGCGGCGATCAACTATGTGGCGGCCTCGCTGCGGCTGCCGCCGGCCCGGGTTTACGGGGTGGCCACCTTCTATGCCCACTTCGCGCTGCAGCCCAAGGGCAAGCATGTCTTTCGCCTGTGCGACGGCACGGCCTGCCATGTCAAGGCTTCGATCCCGATTCTCGAAGCCTTGCGCGCCAAGCTTGGCCTGGAGGAAGGGCAGGAGACCAGCCCCGACATGATGTTCACGGTCGAGACCGTCTCCTGCCTCGGCGCCTGCGGCCTGGCTCCGGTGATGCTGGTCAACGACGAGGTCTACGGCCAGGTGACCCCGCAGCGGGCGGTCGAGCTGATCGAGGAAATCAAGCAGCAGAAAGGAGCCGGCAATGACGAATAACGCGACCATCGACCTGCAAAAGATCAGCGCCGACTATGCCCGGCGCGCCAAACCCGTGGCCAGACGAGTGGTGGTCTGCGCCGGAACCGGCTGCGTGGCCAACGGTTCGCTCAAGGTAATGGAGGCTCTGCGGCGGGCGACCGAGGCGGCGGGACTGCCGACGACCCTTGAACTGCGCGAAGAGACCGCGCCGAAACCGGACGGCCTGCTGCATCTGTCGAAGAGCGGCTGCCAGGGGTTTTGCCAAATGGGGCCTTTGGTCACGGTCTTTCCGGACAACATACTCTACCACCGCGTGCGGGTCGGGGATGTCGGCGAGATTGTCGAGAAGACTCTGCGCCGGGGCAAGCCGGTGGAGCGGCTGCTCTATCGCCATCCCGAGAGCGGCAGTCTGTGCCGGGGCGCGGCCGAGATTCCCTTCTACAACCGGCAGACCCGAACCGTGCTGAAAAGCTGCGACTTTCTCGACCCCGAAGATTTGCACGAGTATATCGCCAACGGCGGCTATGCGGCGGCTCGTCGCGCCTACCTGGAGATGACTCCGGCGGAAGTCTGCCGGACGATTCTCGAATCCGGGCTGCGGGGGCGTGGCGGCGGCGGCTTTCCGACCGGTCGCAAATGGGAACTGACCCGGATCCAGGAGAGCGCGAAAAAATATGTGATCTGCAATGGCGACGAGGGCGATCCCGGCGCCTTTATGGACCGCAGTCTGATGGAGGGCAATCCGCATTGCGTACTGGAGGGGATGATGATCGCGGCGCGGGCGGTGGGGGCGGACGAGGGGGTGGTCTATGTCCGGCTGGAGTATCCGCTGGCGGTCAGGCGAATTCGCCGGGCGGTGGCCGACGCCGAGCGGCTGGGTCTGTTCGGCGACAATGTCTTCGGCAGCGGCCAGGCCATGCGCTTTACCGTGATGGAGGGGGCCGGCGCCTTTGTCTGCGGCGAGGAAACCGCCCTGATCGCCTCGGTCGAGGGCAAGCGCGGAATGCCGAGCCCGAAACCGCCGTTTCCCGCCGAGTCCGGCTTGTGGGGCAAGCCGACGGTGATCAACAATGTGGAGACCCTGGCCACGGTGCCGCGTCTGCTCAACGGCGGCGGGCGAAACTTTGCGGCCGCCGGCACCGCCGGATCGCCGGGCACCAAGACCTTCGCCCTGACCGGGCATGTGGCGAACACCGGCCTGATCGAGGTGCCGTTCGGCACCACGCTGCGGGAGATCGTCTTCAACATCGGGGGCGGCGTGACCGACGACGCGGGCAACCGCCTGCCCGAGGGCTTCAAGGCGGTGCAGATCGGCGGCCCGTCGGGCGGCTGCCTGACCGAGAGCGAGCTGGATCTGCCGCTGGATTTCGATTCGCTGCGGGCGGTCGGCGCGATGATCGGCTCGGGCGGCCTGGTGGTAATGAACCGGAAGACCTGCATGGTCAGCGTGGCCCGTTTCTTCATGCAGTTCACCCAGAACGAATCCTGCGGCAAGTGCGTACCCTGTCGCGAGGGGACCAAGCAAATGCTGGCCCTGCTCGACGACATCATGGAGGGGCGGGCCGACCAGACCACCCTGCCCCTGCTCGAAGAGCTGGCGAATGCGGTGCAGCACACTTCGCTCTGCGGACTCGGCAAGACCGCGCCCAGCCCGGTGCTTTCGACCCTGAAGTATTTCCGGGAGGAATATCTGGCGCATGTCGAGCAGGGCTACTGCCCGACCGGCCAGTGCAAGGCGCTGGCCCGCCCGGAGATCGATCCGGAAAAGTGCATCGGCTGCACCGCCTGCCTGCGCAAGTGCCCGGTCGACGCGATTGTCGGCGAGCGCAAGCAGCCGCACCGGATTCTGGCCGAAACCTGCATCAAGTGCGGAGCCTGCGTCGCGGCCTGTAAGTTCAACGCCATAACGGGAGTATAAAGCATGGAGCAAAATACCGTAAAAACCATGACGATCGACGGCCGGCAAGTGCAGTTCGCCGACGAACCGAACCTGCTGGCGGTGATCCGCCGGGCCGAGATCGAGCTTCCGACTTTCTGCTATCACTCGGAATTGAGCGTCTACGGCGCCTGCCGTCTGTGCATCGTCGAGGTCGAAGGACGCGGGGTCGTCACCTCCTGCTCGACCGCGCCGGAACCCGGCCTGCAAGTGCGCACCAACAGCCGCGAGCTGCGAGCCATGCGGAAAATAAACATCGAACTGCTGCTGGCCGGACACCGGCAAGGCTGCCCGACCTGCGCCAAGAGCGACACCTGCAAACTGCTCGACATCGCCCGCAAGCTCGGGGTCGACAAGGTGCGGTTCCGGGAAGCGCCCAAAGCCCTGCCGCTCGACGACAGCGGCCTGTCGCTGGTGCGCGATCCCAACAAGTGCGTGCTGTGCGGCGACTGCGTGCGGTTCTGCGGCGAAGTGCAGGGGGTGGGAGCCATCGACTTCGCCCACCGCGGGGCGCGCGCCCAGGTCGGCCCGGCCTTCGGGAAAAATCTGGATCAGGCGGAGTGCGTGAATTGCGGACAGTGCGCGGCGGTCTGCCCGACCGGGGCGATCGTGCCCAAGTCGCAGGTGGCCGAAGCCTGGGAGGCCTTGCACGATCCGGAAAAGACCGTAGTGGTGCAGATCGCGCCGGCGGTGCGGGTGGCGGTCGGGGAGGCCTTCGGCTGGGCTCCCGGCCGTCTGGCCACCGGCCAGACGGTGGCCGGGCTCAAGCGGCTCGGCTTCGACCAGGTTTTCGATACCGCCTTCGCGGCCGACCTGACGATTGTCGAGGAGGCCACCGAGCTTTTCGGCCGTTTGCAGAGCGGCGAAAGGCTGCCGCAGTTCACCTCCTGCTGTCCGGCCTGGGTCAAGTTCGCCGAGCAGTATCATCCGGGATTGCTGCCGCGGCTTTCGACTTGTCGGTCGCCGCAGCAGATGTTCGGCGCGGTGGCCAGGCAGATTCTGCCCGAGGACTTCGGGATCAAGCGCGAGAATCTGGTGGTGGTTTCGATCATGCCCTGCACGGCCAAGAAGTTCGAAGCCGCCCGCGCGGAATTTCGGCAGGGCGGGCAGCCCGATGTCGACTATGTCCTGACCACGCAGGAGCTGGCCCGGATGATCAAGGAGGCGGGGATCAGGTTTGCCGACCTGGAACCGCGGGCCTTCGACATGCCGCTCGGCTTCAAGACTGGAGCCGGAGTGATTTTCGCCAACACCGGCGGAGTCACCGAGGCGGCCTTGCGCTATCTCCATGAAAAGCTTACCGGCGAACCGCTGGTGGATTTCGAGTTCCATCAGGTGCGCGGCAACCGCGGCCTGCTCGAAGCCGAGCTGGAACTGGCCGGGCGCAAGCTGCGGGCCGCCATCGT
>SLSR01000090.1 GCA_007130365.1 Lentisphaeria bacterium | reverse complement strand
CTATATTGCCTGACCTTCTCCTGAAACTCCGCCCGCACCGTGGCATCGGCTCGAATCCATGGCTGCACATCGGACTCCGCGGTCAGCACCCGCCGCCGATTGAACCTTTTGATCGCAACCGGGCCGGGCACCAGCTCGGCATTGGCCACCGAGACGATCGGCACCGCCGCCCCGCCGGCCACCGGAACCGTGATGTTCTTCAGACGCTCGCTGTCCAGCCGGTATTCCGGCGGAAAGCGCAGCATGATGTCCTGCTCGTCATCGCCATGCCCGAAGGTGCCGGCCTTCAAGCCGCCGACCGCCACCTGCAAGAAGGCGCCGACCATGGGCTGGGTCAGACCGAGCATGCCGGCTCTTGCCCGGTCGACATTCCACTCCAGGGTAGTCTGCGCAGTCACGGCATCGTCGACCGCCTTGACCGTGCCCGGGGTTTCCTCGATCAACCGCCGCATATCGTGAATCACTCTCGCCATCTGATTCAAGTCCCGCCCGAAAATCTCGACCGCCACCGGCCGGCCGCGCGGCGGCCCGGCCTGCGGCCTGGCCACATCGTATTCGGCGGCGAACAGCGGCAGCGCCAGCCGTCGACCGTCGGGCGCCAACCCCTCGATGCGCCGCCGCAGTTCGCTGAGGGTTTCGGTCGTGGGCTCGGTTCGATAGTCGGTATCGACAAACTCCATGCTCACCCGGATCGGCCCGCCGCCGCCGAAAAACATGTTGCCGCCACCGCCAACCCCTTCCAGGCCGACCACCACGCTGGCAAACTTGAGATTCCGCAGCGGTTCGTCCCAACCGCTGCCCGGCGCCCCGAACAGGCGTTCCTCAAGCTCTCGGCTGATCCGATCCGACTCCTCCAGCGAAACCCCTTCCGGCGGACTGATCGTGCAGGTCAGCTCATCCGGCTCGATCTCGGGGAAAAACTCCACCCCGGCTCCGAACAGGCCATGCAGCGCGAAAACCAGGACAAGCAGCAGAACCGCCGTGGCCAGAGTCCAGGCCGGCCGATCCAGAACAAACTCGAGCACTCGTCGATAGCGCCGCACCAGCCAGTAGTCGGGGCGCTGACTCTCCGGATCGAAGTTGCGCCGCGCCCCGGCCTTCACCTTCATGATCATGGCCGCGATGGTCGGGTTGATGACCAGCGCCACCAGCAGCGAACAGAGCAGCACCAAAATCACTGTGCGCGGCAGAAAGCCCATGAACTGCCCCATAATCCCCGGCCAGAACAAAAGCGGGAAAAAGGCCGCGACCGTGGTCGCGGTCGAGGCGATCACCGGCCAGGAAACTTCACTGGCGCCCAGCAGCGCCGCGCGGCCGCGCGGAACCCCGAGGGAATGATGACGGTAGATGTTCTCGACGATCACGATCGCATTGTCGACCAGCATGCCAAGCGCGAGAATCAGGCCGAACAGAACCATCATGTTCAGGGTGTCGCCCAGGCCGCTGAGCCAGGCCACGGCCAGCAGCATGGAAAAGGGAATCGCGGAAGCCACCATAAAGGCGTTGCGCATTCCCAGGCCGACGAAGATGACCAGCAAGACCAGAATCAGCGAGGTGCCGATGCCGCTCTCCAGGTCGCCGACCATCATCCGCACGAACTTCGACTGATCCAGACTCTTGACCGCCCGCACCCCTTCCGGAAACGGATACTCCGCGATCAAGCCGTCGGCCTTGTCCGCCAAATCAAGAATGTTGGCGCCGGTCCGCTTCATCACCTGAATGCTGACCGCGGGATTGGGCGAAACATATTGATCGAGACTCGGCCCGTCGCCGCCCTCGGTCGAAAAGTCGTAGAGCCGGGAGCGCGAAGTCTCGTCCTTGAACCCATAGCGGGCGATGCCGACATCGCGCAGATAGATCGGCGTGCCGTCGGAGCCGGCGCCGATCACCAAATCCATGATCTCCCCCGGACTCTTGAACTCGCCGGGCACCCGCATCATGATCCGCGAGGTCGACGATTCCGCCACTCCGGCCGAAAGATTGCGATTGCTGCCGCGCACCACATTCTGCACCTGTTCAAGGGGCAGCGCATAGAAATGCAAACGCTCGGGATCGACCTCGATCACGATCTCCCTCTGCCGACCGCCGAAACGGTCGACATCGAGCACCTCCGGCAGCATTCGCAGGTCGTCCTCGATCTTCTCCGCCAGCTCGTCCAGCTCCGAAAGGCTGACCTCGCCCAAGCTGACCAACTGATAGATCAGAACCGGTATGCTGGTCAGCGAAAACTCCTTGACCACCGGCTTCTCGGCCTGCGGCGAGAGCGTCCGCTGCGCCTGGTCCACCCGATCGCGCACCCGGCTCAAGGCGACTTCGACCGGCACTCCCGGGACAAACTCGACCGTGATCGTCGACAGACTGTCCAGCGAGCTGCTGCGCATCTCCTTCATCCCCTCCAGACCGTCGATTTCGGTCTCCAGCGGAATGGTTACCGACTCCTCGACATCGGTCGGGGTCGCCCCGTCCAGCACCGTGGTCACAATGATAAACGGAAACTCAATGTCCGGAAAACTCTCGCGCGGCATCGTCAGATAGGCGTAGATGCCGATCGCCAGAATCCCGACGCAGCCCACCAGGACCGCCATGTGATGCTTGATGGAGAATTCGGTAAGATGCATGGAACAAAAACCCGTCCGTCAATCGCCTGGCGGCCGCTTCGCCGCCTGACCATCCAGATCATAATCCTCGACCGCGACCGGCTCCCCGTCGACCGCCAGCACCCGCACCTCCTCGCCGTCGATCACGCCGCGGCCGCCCACCGTCAGCAGCCAGTCGCCGACCTCGACTCCGCCGCCAATCAGCAGATCGTCTCCGCGCACCGAGATCGGCTCGATGTCGCGCACCGCCGCGAACTGCCTGCCCTCCCGCTGCTCGACCACCAGCACCCGCGGCCCGACCTCCGACATCTGCACCGCTCGCACCGGCAGCACCAGCGCCTGCGAATAGCGCAGAAACTCCAGGTGCGCCCGCACGATCATGCCCTCGCGCAAGGCCTCGGCCGGATTGTCCAGCCGCAAGGTCACCTCGAAAGTGTTGCTGCGCGGATCCGCCGCCTGCGCCAGCCGGAAGATCTCCGCCGGCAGCCTTAGCCCGTCGTAGGTGCCGCCGGTCAATTTCGGCATCCCCGGCAGCTCCACCTGCGCCGCAAGATGCGGCTCGGCCCCCGGCATCGCGGTCGCCAGATAGGCCCTGACCGCCTCGTTTTCATGGTCGAAGAAGGGAATGTAGCGATCCGGCACATCAACCTTTACACGCACCCTCCGGAAATCGAAAATCCGCGCCACCGGCGTGCCGACCGCCACCCATTCACCGGGTTCCGCCAAATGTCTTTCCAGGCGGCCGCCGATCGGCGCCCGCAATTGCAGCTTGGCCAGACGAACCTCGACCCCGCGAATCCGATTCTCCAGTTGCGCCAGACCGCTCTCCGCCTGCGCCAGTGCGTTTTCGGCGCGCTCAAGCTCACTGGCCGGTGCCACCTCGGCCGCCGCCAGCTCGCGAATCCGCGCCAGCTCGCGGCGGGCAAAGGCCTCGGCCGAACGCGCCCCCGGCAGCCCGGCCTCCAGCTCGGCCAGACTCGACCGCAGGTCGTCGTCCTCCAGCCCCGCCACCACCTGCCCCTCTTCCACCCGCCCCCCCTCCTCGCCCCGCCACTCGCGCAGGCGCGCCGGCAGCTCGGCCGCCACCGCCGCCGACCGGTCGGCCAGCAGCCGCCCCGGCAGAACCAGGGTCTCGCGATAGTCCCGCGCCTCGACCGTTTGCACCTCCACATTGGTCAGCCGCCGCTCGCCGACTACCGGATCAGCCATGTCGAGACGGGCGGCAACCACCACCAGGACGATGATCGCCAACACCAAAAGCAGGCTGACCCCCCAGGTGATCGCCTTCCACAGCCATGGAAGTCGGGACGATTCCTCGCTCTGCACGGGCTCGGCTGGTTGGTCGCTGGTCATGGTCGGCTATCCCTGAAAATTCGAAAATTCACGGCTAATCTGAAAAAACTTCGCTCGCAAAAGAACAGTGTTCAATATACTCTGATTCCGTGAAATTTCAGCGGCGGCGCAGGCACCACGCCGGCTGCCCGGCAATTTTTCGACCGCGAAAGAATAAAACAGTTGCGCCGTCCCGGCCTGATATGCCGTGCCCCTTTGGGGCAAAAACATCCCGAGGGGATGACACCCTAAAAATAGGATAAAGCGCACACTTCAGGGCTATTTCAAGAAACATAACTTAAACTCATCCAGCGTTTTACAAGTCAAGAACCTGGTTGCCTTGTGAAGGTTTGCGCTGAGTCTGCGCATCGCGACCACGGTCGTTGTCCT
>SLSR01000238.1 GCA_007130365.1 Lentisphaeria bacterium | reverse complement strand
GAAGCGCAGTCTGGCGATGAGCAAGCGGGCCGGCTTCTGGCGACGATTCTTGGAATATTCCGGTCGCGCCTTTTTGTTCAGTGTGACTTCGCTGTCGGCGGTGTCGGTTCTGTTCATCTTCTACTTTATCGCCAAGGACGCCATCCCGTTTTTTGTCAGCCAGGAGTCCGGCGGCTTCAACTTTTTGAATTTCAGGGAGGTTTTCGGCGAAACCGCCTGGTACCCTTCGGCGCGCCCCGGCCGGTTCGGGGCGGTCAGTCTGTTCTACGGCAGCGCCATGGTGACGCTTGGGGCGATTGTGGTGGCGGTGCCGCTGGGGATTTCGGCCGCCATCTGCCTGAGCGACGTGCTGCCCTTCAAGCTGCGCCAGGTGGTCAAGCCGGTGATCGAGATTCTGGCCGCGATTCCCTCGGTGGCCTATGGCTTCTTTGCCCTGGTCGTGTTCGCGCCCCTGTTGCAGGAGCGCGGCGGCCATTTGCTGGCGGTCGGCTTCTGGATGATCTTCACGCCGCTGCTCCTGGTCTTGACGCTAATGGCCGGAGAGCTGGCCGGCGAAAGGTTCGCGGCCGGCCGGCGCACTCCGGTGACAATGGCGGTCTGGGGCGGGCTGGGGGCGCTGTGCGCATTGTTTCTGATCATGGCCGGACAGCGCATCGGCGGCCTGCAGATCAGTAGCGGCACCAACGCCTTCAATGTTTCGATCATTCTCGGGATTATGGCGCTGCCGACCGTGGTCAGCGTATCCGAGGACGCCTTGCAGGCGGCCGGCCGCGAGTTGCGCGAGGGCAGCTATGCCCTGGGCGCGACCCGGGCTGAAACCATTCTGCGCACGATTGTGCCGGCCGCCGTCAGCGGCATCATGGCGGCCGTTATTCTAGGGGTTATGCGGGCGGTTGGCGAGACCATGGTGGTATGGATGGCCTCCGGCAATGCGGCTCAGATCCCAAGCCCCTTCTACGACTATATGCAGCCGGTGCGCACCTTGACCGCGACCATTGCCGGCGACATGGGCGAAGCCGACCATGTGACCGGCTCCGACCGCTATCATGTGCTGTTCGCGCTGGCTCTCTGTCTTTTGACTTTTTCCTTTGTCATGAATCTGATCAGCGAGGGCGTAGTGCGGCGCTCCCGCCGAAAGCTGGGGAAATAGGCGATGGGAATGCATACCCGAAAGATTTTCGACCGGTCGTTTTCGGCGGCCGGAATTTTCGCCATCCTGCTGATGGCTCTGGCTCTGGTCGTGATTCTGGCGCCGATCATCTATCGGGGGGTGCAGGCCTATGTGTTTCGGGCGACCTACGAGCATCGGCGGGTCATGCTCGAACAGTTCCAGCAAGGCTCGAAGACCCGCCTGCAGGCGGAATGGCGGCAGATCGACGCGGCCCGCCAGCCGATCTTTGCCATGCTGACCGAGTTCGAGGTCGATCTTCGGGATGATCTGGTCGCTCTGGTCGGCGAGGTCGAAGTTCGCTTTGGCGACGACGACAGCCGGCTCGGACGCTCGATCAGGCGACGGCTCGGAAGATTGCCGGAAGACAGCAACCTGGGGCAGTTGGTCGACGGCCTGACGAGGATTAAACAGACTCTGTCAGAGCAGTTGAACGCGGCGGACTACCGTGATTTGACCGGAAGAATCGAAGCCGCCGCCCTCGAAGTGCAGGAGGCCAACGAGAGTCTTGCCGATCTCAAAGTCGTTCTCCGCGAGCTGATGGGGCCGCTGCCGGGTGATGTGCAGCCGGAGCTGCTGCGCAACCAGTACGGCCGCACGCGCTGGGATCAGGCGCAAGAGAGCCTGGATCACATTCTGCATCGCTACGAGTGGGACTACAGCAATCCCGAGCAGGGCGGAGTGCGGGTGCAAATGAAGCGGGTGGAAGAGTTTGCCGGAACCGAGATCGAGCCGTTGTTCGAGTATCTCGAGGACAATCTCGAGGCGGTCATGAATCCGCGTTTGACCTTCTACTGGCGCTTTCTTGTCAACACCTCGCGCGACTCCCATTTCTTCGGCGGCATCTGGCCCGAGCTGCTTGGCACTTTCTACTTGACGGTCGGCGCCATGCTGTTCGCGATTCCGATGGGAGTGATCGCCGCCATCTACCTGTGTGAATATGCCAAGCCGACCCGCACGATCAGTCTGTTGCGCAGTTGCATCAGCACGCTGGCCGGGGTACCCAGCATCGTCTTCGGCTTGTTCGGGCTGGCCTTTTTCCTCAACACCATTCAGGTTTCCGACTCCAAGAGCGTTCTGGCGGGATCGCTGACTTTGGCGCTGATGATTCTGCCGACCGTGATCCGCGCCTCCGAAGAGGCGATTCTGGCCGTGCCGTTCGCCTACAAGGAAGCGGCGTTGGGGCTGGGCGCCGGTCGCTGGCATACCGTATTGACGGTGATTCTGCCGGCTGCCCTGCCGGGCATTCTGACCGGCATCGTGATCAGCATGGGGCGGGCGGCCGGCGAGACCGCGCCGATCATCTTCACCGCCGCCGTCAGCGTCGGCCAGCCGCTGAAGTGGTTTCAAACCTTCAACAATCCGACTCCGGCGCTGCCCTGGAACATCTACAATCTGGCCACGGAACACGAGGCGGTGGACGAAATCCGCCATGTTCAGTTCGGCATGGTGTTCACCCTGGTTGCATTGGTTTTGCTGCTGAATGTCGCGGCGATCGTAATGCGGGCTAAAATCTCCAAAAAGCTTAGAGGATAACAGGATTGGCTATGACATTGACGACTGCAACTGCGGAAGAGCGAAAGTCCGGCACCGGCGAGACCGTTGCCATGCGCACGCCGACTTCATTCGCGGCGACCGAAATTCGCCCCGAAGTGGCGCCGTCCGGCGAGGCGCATGTCGAGTCTCGCGACTTCTCCATTTTCTACGGCGACAACCAAGCGGTAAAGTCGATGTCGGCCAAGATTCCGTCCGGTCTGGTGACCGCGATCATCGGCCCCAGCGGCTGCGGGAAGAGCACCTTCCTGCGCGGGGTCAACCGAATGAACGACCTGATCCCGAACTGCCATGTCAAGGGCGAGTTGATTTTCAATCATGAGAACGTCTACGCCGCCAACATCGACGTTGTCCAGCTTCGTCAGAGGGTCGGCATGGTTTTTCAGAAGCCGAACCCTTTTCCCAAGTCGATCTTCGACAATATCGCCTATGGCCCACGCTTGCAGGGCATCCGCAACAAGCGACGGCTGATGGAGATTGTCGAGTCCAGCCTGCAGCGGGCGGCTCTGTGGGAAGAGGTCAAGGATCGGTTGTCGCAAAACGCGCTGGGACTGTCGGGCGGTCAGCAGCAGCGCATGTGTCTGGCTCGCGCCCTGGCGGTGAATCCGGAGATCCTTCTGATGGACGAGCCGACTTCGGCTCTCGATCCGCGGGCCACCGCCCGGATCGAGGACTTGATCGGCGAGCTGCGCGGCAAATATACGATTATCATTGTCACCCACAATATGCAGCAGGCGGCACGGGTTTCGGACTTGACCGCCTTCATGTACGAAGGGGTTTTGGTAGAATTCGGCGACACTCAGCGTTTGTTCACCAATCCGCGAGAAAAGCGGACGGAAGACTATATTACCGGCAGATTCGGCTAGTCCGAATTAATTAATGCGAATTCGGTCATGAGACAGCATCAGGGCTGAGACCTGAAGGCTGAAAGCTGAAGTAGGAGGGCTTTGGGTGCTGGGCGCTGAAACCGCGCCGCAGGCGCTTTGGAGTGCGGCGGGCTCTCGCCGCTTTTGTATAGCCTCTATCGCAAAGCGGTGCCAGGCCACCGCACTCCAAAGATGCTTCGCATCAGTCACTACAGCGGTGGCTCGCGGCGAAGCAATCTGCGGCAAACTTGGTTCGTGAACTGTTCAGGATAGAGTAGAAAATTTGGAGCGTTGACTAAAGATGTCTAAGTTCATGCAGAAAGAGCTGGATCGGCTGGAGCATCAGCTTCTGGCCTTGAGCGCCCTGGTGCAGGAAAGTATCCACAAGGCGGTGCAGGCCTTTCAGGAGCGTGATGTGAAACTGGCCGAAGAGGTGACCAGGGCCGACCGGGAAATCGACCGGATGGAGGTGGAGATTGAAGAGGAATGCCTGAAGCTGCTGGCGCTCTACCAGCCGGTGGCGATCGATCTGCGCTTCATTGTCGCGGCTCTGAAGATCAACAACGACCTGGAAAGGGTGGGGGATCTGGCCAAGAACATCGGCAAGCGAGTGGCGGTCATGGCCGGGCATCCGGAAGTCGAAATGCCATTTGATTTCCGCGGCTTCGCCAGCCAGACCCTGGAGACGCTGCGCAGAACCATCGATGCCTTCATCAATTTGGATTTGGAGCAGGCGT
>SLSR01000003.1 GCA_007130365.1 Lentisphaeria bacterium | reverse complement strand
CGGACGCACCGACCTGCCGGGCGGCGACCAGCAGACCCTGCTGAACTCGATCCGCCAACGCCTGCTCGGTCTGCCGCCCGACACCCGGGTCTACTGCGGACACGGCCCCGAAACCACGATCAGCCGGGAAATCGCCGGCAATCCCTTCCTCCAACCCGGCTGACTCAGGCCAGTTGCTGCGCCCGCCGCAAGGCCTGCTCCAATGCCGGCTCGGCGATCTCCTTTCCGGCCAGCATGGGCTCGGCCACGATCCGCTCGACCTCGGTCACGCCGATGAAGCCGAGCAATTGCTCCAGCAGACGAGTCTGCAAATCGTAGTCCTCCATCCCCGTGCCCTCGCTATAGGCGCCGCCGCGGGCGTAGGCCAAGACCGCACGCCTGCCGGTGACCAGACCGCTGTACCCGTCCTCCGGCGAAAAGGCAAAGGTGATTCCGGGTTGGATCAGAAGGTCGAAATAATGCTTCAGGACATAGGGCAGGGAAAAATTCCACATCGGCACCGAGAACAAATAGAGGTCGGCCGCCTTGAATCGGTCGGCGAGCCGCTCGATCCGATTCCAGGCCGCGACCTGGGTACCCTGCGGACTGTCGCCGCGCATCACCGCGTACTTGGCGTCCAGCATGTCCTGGTCGAAGGCCGGCAAGTCGGCGCTCCACAGATCCAATTCGTCGACCTGTCCGTCCGGATTGGCCTGGCGCCAGGCCCCGATAAAGGCTTGGGCAACCCTGATCGAAACCGAACGCTGCTTGCGGGGGGAGGCTTCAATGTAGAGTAGTCTGCTCATCGTTGCTTTCATTTTTTTAGTTTGATACACAGAGATTCCATGCTTTCCTTCCTTCCTTCCTTCGTCGGGACTGGCATGTTTCCCCTGGAGCGGTGGTGCCCCGCACGGGGTGCCACCGTATTCCCTGCCTTTACCAGCGGACTCGCACCTGCCTGCGTCGCGGGTCTTGGCGCGGCAGACAGATCCGTGGCTATTCAACCCGGTCGGTTCCCGAGCGACGGCATCCCCTTTTTTGTGCCTTTTAGTGTATATTATGGATATTATGCCACCATAGCCTGAAAGACCTGCGCATACCAGTTTTTTTATCAATCGTCGTTTTTGGTTCGGGCTTCCAGCCCGCCGATGATTTTATGCAACCCGTACCCGGGGTCGCGCTTCGCTTGACCTCGGGCTGGGATGGTGCAGCCCCTCCAGGACTCAGGCTATGCGACGCCGGTCTGGTCTATCTTGCACAGCGACTGCGGGCAAGCAACAGCAGGCAGCCGCCAAGCAGCAGAAGCACAGATGTCGGCTCGGGGATGATCTCATAGCCGTAGGCCAGGGAGAGCATGTCCAGACCTCGTCGGCCGCATCGACAAAAGTCGGATTGATGGTCAGCGCCTCGACCCAAGGGCTCGACAAACCGCAGGCCGCCCCAAAGTCCAAAATACCAAAATTTTCGCCTTCATCTTTTTCCCTTTCGTAAAAAGCAACTACCGACCTTTTCCTGACAGCCATATCCTCAACAGATTCACGAGCCAGACTTGCCGCCTGACCACTTACCTTTCATAGGGTATCCGGCAAATTGACGAGATGACCAAATGTCCCGATGGCGGGATGCTGAAAACGGTGCGGCCTGAACACCCCCGCTTTCATCTCGTCATCTGGTCATCCCGCCAGCCAATTATTCCTCAGCGCATGCCCTCTTCTTTATTCTCCGCCCTCCCACTGAACACATCGAAAAAAACCGGTCGCCATGACAGATCGCACCACTGCCGCAGTTCCGCGTTTACGCGGCAGCCCCCAAACACCCTTACCCGACCCGCTTACCCGCCACGCTTACCCGACCCGCCGGAGAAAGTCACCCGCCCGCTCGCTGAAGCTCGCTGCCACTGCCGCCTGAAGGCGGAACTGCGGCAGATATTTCCCCAGTCCATTTTTTCTGTTCCTATTCGCGCAGATTCGCGGTTTGGATATAACTTCATGGCTCCCTGCTCCCGGCAGCCCTCGCCTTTGCGTTCTTTGCGATCTCTGCGGTTAATTGATGAGGCTATGGGACCATCAATCCAGGCAAACCGAAGCTGCGGCGTTGTACAGGGCTTCGCGAACCGCGTTGCCGAACAGGGTCTGGTCGAGCTGCAGGCCGGGCGAGTATGAGATGCCGGTGCTCCATCCGGTCTTGCTGGCCACTCCTTCGCCCGCAAATCGCCAACTGCGACCGGCACCGCCCGCTTCGGCAATCGTGATTTCAGCCCAGGCCCGCACTTCGCTGGTCGCCACATTGGCTCCGAACACCGCCACGCCACTGGGCTGCGGTTCCTCGATCCGCACGATCCGGGCGGTCGCCAGATAGTCCGCCATCGCTTCACCGACCGCCTCGACCGGATTGTCGTAGGGCAGCCTTTCCCCGACCCACCCGGCCATCCGCAGTTCAAGCAGCCGATTGCGGACGCCGCCCAAGTCGCGGCGCACCGCTTCGGTATTGTCCAGGGGCAGCAGTTGTCCGGAATCGGCCAGCCCTTGAATCAGATAGTCGCTGACCTGCAAGCCGAGACTGCCCTCGGCCTTGACCTCGCGGACAAAGCGATTGACCTGCATCTGATGCCGCCTGGTCAAGGCCTGCTGTCGGCCGCGGGGCACGGTCCAGCCGCGAAAATCGGGCTTGATCCAGAGCACCGCCACCGTCGGCAGAGAAGGCGCCGCAGCCACTGTCAAGGCCGGCTCGGCTTCCGGATCGCGACCGACCAGGCTCTCGACAATCCGAGTTCGACAATGGGAGATCGCCCCGACCGTCGCGTCGAACTTGCTCAAAGCCCGGACTGCCGGATCTTGATTGGTGCCCATCGGCGGACTTTCCATGAGCCAGGTCACGACCCCGCGATCAGCCTTCAGGTCGATCAATTCGACCGTGACCACGGCGGTGCCCCCGAAAATCGTCTCGCCCGTGCCCAGCCTGGTCAGATGCGGCGGCGGCACATGAAACCGGATGCGCAGACAGGCGTCAAGGGCATAGGGGGCAAGGGCTTCGGCGATCTGTTCGACCGACCCGCCCTGCAAGACCGCCCATTGTTCGGCATTTTTCCTTATCCGGGCCAAGGTCTCCCGGTCGAAAGTATTGATCCCGAGCGCCGCCGCCAGATCGCGAGCCAGCTCGGCCTCCAGCCGCTGACCGATTCGTTCCCGGGCTTCCTCCGGCAGCTCCGCCAGACCGCTGAAATCGCCGACCGAATACATGATCACATTGCCGTCGCGCAGATCGACCGCCGGCTCGCCGACCTTGGAAGGCGGCAGTGCGGAAGCCGCGAAAATCGCATCTTCGCGCAACCCCTCCACCGTTTCCTCGACCGCCTCGGTCAAGGCCACCAGCGCGGTTTCCAGCGGACGCAGGCGCTTGACCGATTCGGCGCGCGGCGCGGTCGTCCGAAAGACCGGAGTTTCCCGCCCGGCAGCCTCCGCAATCTCCAAGGCCAGCCCGGCCGTGCAAGACCAGAACCGCGACCTGCCGGTTCTCTCGTCGCCGATTTCAAGCAAGGTTAGGGGAGAGGTGTGAAAAGTGGCGCGAATGAACAGATCGGGCTGGTACACCGCCAAAACCTCGCGCACTTCGGCCATCGAACCGCCGGTCAGAACCGCCCAGCGCTCGGCATCGGCGCGAACCTCGCGCATGGTCTCCTCGTCGATCAGGCGCAGGCCGAACTCTTCGCCCAGCCGCCGTCCGAGCACGGTCTCGAGATGGCGCCGCGCCGCCGCCTGCTGAGCCTGATCGACAGCGGCCGCCGATCCGGCCTCGATCTCGCCGGCCACCGCCAGCAAAACCAAAGGTCGGCGAGAGGAGGCTTCCCCAGCCCGCGCCGCCGCCGTCAGACCGAGCACCAGCCACAAGGCCAGACCGCCCCACCCAGACCAGCCACGCCGATGAGATGATTTCAAGTTTTCGCCCATTTCCAGTCGCCACTTGCAACTTTACACAACATGGCCTAAACCGCATGAATAGTCAAGCTAGCCGGTAAAAAGCCTAAAACTACTGGGCGAGTGCCACTTCCTCGTGCGTGCGCAACCGCACCCAGGTATTCTCGATCCGATTCATCCAATCCGGCAGCACAGTATCGATGGCGCCCGCGATCGACTTGCGGATTGCGTCGCCGTGCGACATGCCGCAATAGTCCTCCCGGCCGCGCGGCTCGAAATCCATGATGCTCGAGTCGAGATCCTGATTGGTCACGGCATTGATAAAACGCACCTTGACCGCCGTATTGTAGGCGATCAGTGGAGTCGTGCCGCCGACCGCCGCCAGCTCCGGCGGCACCGCCTCGTTGAAATACACGGTCTCGATGTCGCCGGTGATCAGGATATCGCACTGGCTCTTCTGGTCGGCGCGGTCGCCGGTGACGTCGACGATGAACAGGCCATACTTCTGCTCCATCTCGTTGCGCAGGGCGGTACGGAAACGGTCGAGCCGCGAATCGCGCGCACTCAGACCGTCCTTGCCGACCACGGTCTCGGCGATGTCGATGCCGACCCGCGGCTTGCCCAGGATCGCGAACACGTCGTCGATCTGCACCCGCCGCTCGACCAGCTCCCGAACCACCAGGGCGGGATCGATACGGTCGCCGCGGGTGCTGACAAAGCGCACCGGATTGTCGAACAGAGAGCGCACATCATCCTGCGCCATGGTTTCCTCGTCCAGCGCCTTGCGCAGCATGGCATCCACCTCGCCGCGCAGAGCTTCCAGGTCATGGGTCGGAGCAACCGGTTCGGGCTGGCGCTCGACCACCGGCGGCAATTCGACCGGTAGCGCGCCGGTCAGTGCGGCCACAGCCTCGTCTCCGCCGGTCGGCTCGGCCGTTGCCGTCGGCTCGGCCGCCGCCACCGGCAGCGGCGCTGCCGCTGTTTCCACCTTCCGGTCGACCGGCGACAGTCCCCCGCGAAAATGCCAGGCCGCCAAGGCGGCCGCCACCAGCAGGACGACCAGAATGGCCGCCGCCGCCATGGTCTTTCGCATTCCGCCCCCGGATCGGGCGGCGACGACCCCGGTGCCGACTCCGGTGCCGACCCCGGTCGTGCCGCGAATCGCCCGCATCTCCGAAAGCAAGTCGCGAGCCATCGCCTGCAAGTCGGTAATCGACGAACCCGGATCGCGCAGAGCCTTGATTTCATCGAGCAGTTCGGCCGCCGACTGCGGGCGCTTTTCGCGATCCTTCTCCATCATCCGCATGACCAGCTTGGCCACCCCATCCGAAATGCCGGGGATCTTCTCCCGGGGATCGGGAGTCGGCGCCGTGGCCAGCTTGCTGAGCACTGCGTAGGCAGTGTCGCCACTGTAGGGAGCGCTGCCGCAGAGCATGTGGTAGAGGGTGGCGCCAAGACTGTAGATATCGGCGCGGGCATCGACCGTCTTGGCGTCGTTCGCCTGCTCCGGCGCCATATAGGCCGGAGTCCCCATCATCACATGCGACATGGTCAGGCCGGCCTCCTGCTCCGCCGACTCCTTGGCGATCCCCAGGTCGGCCAGCTTGACCACTCCCTTGCGGGTCAGCATGATATTGTCCGGCTTGATGTCCCGATGCACGATTCCGAATTCGGCGGCGGCAGTCAGGGCTTCGGCCACTCCGGCCACAATATCCAGCGCCTGTGCTTCGGGCAGCGGCCCCTTGCGAATCAGGTCGCGAATCGTGCCGCCGTCCACAAACTCCTGGACAATCATATACAGACCGGTCTTCTGATCATGGTCGGCGTCCATGACCGAAATCACATTGGCATGCTTGATGCGGCAGGCCAGCTTGGCTTCGCGCATGAAACGCTCGGCGAACTGGGGATCGCGCTCGGCAATGGTCGGCGGCAGAATCTTCACCGCCACCGGCACATCCAGGGTCAGATGGCGAGCCAGGTAGACCGCTCCCATGCCGCCCCGTCCCAGTTCACGCTCGATCCTGCACTTGCCGATCACCTGACCGGCGGTCAGTTCGGCCGCCCGCCCCTGACTGAGGTCGCCGCCATGCTCTCCGCCCGGCAGCTTGCGAGTCGCGACCGGAGTCGCCGACTCTCCTGTTTCCTTCGAGGCCACGGGAGTTTCGGCGGACTCTCCCGCCGTTTCCGCCGGCACTACAGTCGCCATGGTTTTTTCGACCTGACCCTCGGATTCGGTTTTTTTTTGCTCTTGCATCTCGCCACCCCTTTTAGGCAAATAACAACAACACAACTACAGATCAATTGGCGGTCGACAGAAGTCGCCGGCGAACCAAAAACCAAACACGACAAACTCGCCTGTCGGACGAGGATAACCCTAGATGAATATAAATATATCCCATTCCCCGAATTATACAAGAAACCCTGTTGCTTCGCAACGGCTCAACCCAATGATACATTTATGAACAAGGCACTTGGGATTAATCCAGGGCGCTTTGGTGCGGGCTTCCAGCCCGCCGATGATTTTGTTTGATGCGTACCTGGGGTCGCGTTTCGCTTGACCCAGGCTCTTGGCTTGGATCACCCCGCCGGGGTGGGGGCTTCGACGCACCGCCCCGTTCACCCCTTGATTACCGCCAAAGGCTGAAGTTCGGCCAAAATCTCGACCAGATCGGCCTGCTGCCGCATGACCTCGGCAATGTCCTTGTAGGCTCCCGCCGCCTCGTCAAGATGACTGTGACTCCAAACCGAATGCAGAATTCCCCGGCTTTCAAGCTTGCCGATTTCCTCCTGTAAATCGAGTCGGCGAATCGCCTCCTTGCGCCCCATCACCCGCCCGGCGCCGTGCGAACAACTGTTGAAGCTGTCGGGGTGGCCGCGCCCCCGCACAATGTAGCTGTTGGCGCCCTGACTGCCCGGCACAATGCCGACCGTGTCCCGATCGGCCTTGGTCGCGCCCTTGCGATGAACCACCACCCGCTCGCCGAAGTGATCCTCCAGGGCGGCATAATTATGGGCGATGTTGACTGGCGCCTCGGCTTCAAAACGACTTCTGAAGCGATCGGCGAGAAGCCCGAGCACCCGCTCCAGAATCAGCTCGCGGTTGGCCAGGGCGAAGTCCACGCAATATTCCATCTCCCGCCAGTACCGCCCGCCTTCCCGACTGTCCAGCCTGAGATGAGCCAGCTGCGCGGAACGCGGCACCGGACTGTTCTCTTCCTGATTAAGCCGCCGGGCCAGTCGGTTGTAGTGGTCGGCCACCTGCTTGCCCAGGTTGCGGCTGCCGGTATGAATCATGACCCAGACCTGCCGGTCGCGATCCTTCTGAAGCTCGATAAAATGGTTGCCGCCGCCCAGCGTGCCAAGCTGGCGCAGAGCGCTTTCGTATTCGCGAGACGCCACCGGCAGGTCGTCGGGCTTTCGCGAGGGCGGCATGCGGCCGGGATCCTGGGGTTGCCGATGATGCTTGAAGCCGACCGGAACGATTTCCCGGATGGCGGCGGCCAGCCTGCGCAAATCATTGCGGGAAATCTCGTCGAGCGAAGTGCGGACCGCGCACATGCCGCAGCCGATGTCGACTCCGACCGCGTTGGGCACCACCACCTCCCGCGTCGCCAGGACGCCGCCGATCGGCATGCCGAATCCCTGATGGCAATCCGGCATCAGGGCGATATGGTGAAAGGCATAGGGAAAGTTGGCCAGATTTCTGGCCTGCTGCAAAGCTCCCGCCTCGACTTGATCCAGCCACAGTTTGATCGGCAGTTTCTCGGTCTGGATCTCTTTGATCATTTTTCAGGCGTTCCCTTGACATTCCGCAGGCATGCTCTACATTATTTTAAGATTGTCATAAATCAACGTCACATTCATGCAGCGACGACCGATTAGATGAAAGTATTCGTCCAGTACCAGCTTCGACTTAGCCGCCTGCTCCCGGTTCTGCTCCGGGGTTGACGGTTGCGGTCGCTTTTCGTCGTTCTGTTTTTTTCGAAGAGTTCACCAGCCTGCAACCCGACCCCGCCGGGATGCAGGCTTTTTTTTAACCTGAACCGACAAACTAAAATTGACCGTTTAGTCAATCTGGTCAATAAAGTCAATCCCAAGGATATCAAGATGAAAGAACAACACTACTCCCAGCCCGAACCGATCGCGATGGCGCGGCGCGACTGGCCTTCGCGAACCATCGAGAAGAGCCCGCGCTGGAACGCCGTCGACCTGCGCGACGGCAACCAGGCACTGCCCGATCCGATGACTCCGGGTCAGAAGAAGCGCTACTTCGAGCTGTTGTGCGAGATCGGCTTTAAAGAGATCGAAATCGGCTTCCCCTCGGCCTCCCAGGACGACTTCCAGTTCTGCCGCGACCTGATCGAGCAGAACCTGATTCCGGATGATGTCACGATCGCGGTTCTGACCCAGGCTCGCGAACACTTGATCGAGCGCACCTTCGAAGCCCTGCGCGGAGTCCGGCAGGCGATCTGCCATGTCTATATCGCGACCAGCGAGCTGCACATGAAATATGTCTTCGGCAAAGACCGCAAACAGACCGAACAGATCGCGCTGACCGCGGTCAAGCAAATCCGCGAGCTGGCGGCAGCCATGCCGGAAAGCGACATCCAACTCGAGTTTTCCCCCGAGGAATTTACCGACACCAACCTGGACTTCGCAGTGGAAATTTGCGACCGGGTAATCGAAGCCTGGCGGCCGAAACCCGGCGAGAAGGTGATACTCAACCTGCCGGCCACGGTCGAGAGAAGAATGCCCAACCAATACGCCGACATGATCGAGGAGTTCATCCGCCGCCTCCGACATCGCGAGCAGAGCGTGATTTCGGTGCATGCCCACAACGACATGGGCTGCGCGGTGGCGGCCAGCCAAATGACCCTGCTGGCCGGAGCCGACCGGGTCGAGGGCACGCTGTTCGGCCACGGCGAGCGCTCCGGCAATGTCGACCTGGTGACCCTGGCTCTGAACCTGCATTACTTCGGCGTCGACACTGGCTTGCAGTTCAAGGATATCGAAGGCATTCGCGACGAGATCATCGAGCTGACCGGAATGCCGGTATCGCCTCGCCACCCCTACGCCGGCGAACTGGTGTTCACCGCCTTCTCCGGGTCGCACCAGGATGCCATCCACAAGGGCTTGCGCGGGCGCGACCAGTTGAGCGCCGACTTCAAGGCATGGAAGATACCCTACCTGCACATTGATCCGGCCGACCTCGGGCGGCGCTACGAAAACTTCATTCGCATCAACAGTCAGTCCGGCAAGGGCGGGATCGCGCATGTCCTGGAAACCGACTACAAAGTGCGGCTGCCGCGAGCTCTGCTGATCGAGTTCAGCCGGCATGTGCAGACCCTGGCCGACCGCTCGTCGAGGGAGATTGACAGCCGCCAGATCTGGGATCTGTTCAACCGCTGCTACAATCGTCAGGAAGGCATCCTGATCCTCGACAAATACTGGCCGCGCCCGAACCACCGGGAGCCGGCTCTGATCGACGGCGAAGTGCATGTCCTGTACCGGGGAGAAAAGAAAGTGCTGCGGGCTTCGGCCGCCGGCCCGATCGCGGCCTTTGTCCACGCCCTGCGGGAGCTGCCTCTGCCCTCCTTCAACCTGGAGGAATACGAGGAGGACTCGATCGGCGACTCGGCCGAGGCGCAGGCCATTACCTTTGTCCGACTGGTCGACCGGGAGAACCGTTCCTGGCACGGGATCGGCTTCGACCAGAACATTGACCAGGCGGCGGTAAGAGCCGTGGTCTCAGCCCTCAACCGCATGCTGGAAGGCGAAGAGTAGCGGGGGCGGAAAGCACCCCGGGATCCCAGAAGCGACCGCAGACTGCCTGACCACTTAGTCATTATATAGTTTCGGAGGTTCCAAAGTTCCGGGTTCCGGGTTCCGGGAGTGAAAAACCGCGCCGCAGGCGCTTTGGAGTGCGGCGGCCTGTCTGACCATTTGACTAAATAAGGAATCTATCCTTCAAAGAGTTATGTGTTTTTCGACAACTACCACTTTGATTGGTTGAGTGTACTCAACAAGTGGTCAGGCACTCCAAGGATGCTTCGCATCAGCCACTACAGCGGCGGGGCAGACAAAAAAGCGTAAGTTCGACAAATGAAACTCTCAGACCTGCATTCAATCATCCGTGTTCTGCACGAGGACAGAGTAAAGTATCTGCTGGTCGGCGGATTGGCGGTTGTCGCCCACGGCTACGGGCGGATGACATACGATGCCGACATTGTAGTCAAGCTGGACCCCCAAAATATAATCAAGGCGTTCAAGGCGCTTGCCCGGATCGGCTATCGGTCGCGTCTTCCGATCACCGCCGAACAGTTTGCCGACAAAGCCACCAGGGACGGTTGGATCAGGGACAAGGGCATGGTTGTTCTCAACATGTGGTCTGATTCGCATCGCGAAACTCCGGTTGACTTGTTTGTCGACGAACCCTTTGTTTTTGACGATGTCTACAATAAAGCGCCCGAGGAATCGCTGCAGGAAGGCATTCCCTTTCGCTTTGCCGATATCGACACTCTCATCCAGATGAAACGGAAGGCCGGGCGAGAAAAGGACATGGATGACATCAGGCATCTGGAGATGATCGCAGATGAATGCTGAATGGAAAATCAAGACAGGTGCCAAGGACTGGGAATGCGACCGCAAAGGCAGCGAACTGTTTCAGTTGCGCTATTTCAGGGCTTTGACCATTGCCGAAAAATTCCGGGCGGTCGAGCACATGTGCGAGACGGCGGACTGCCTTTCCCGCAAAGCGGCCGAACGCCGCCGCAGAACTTCACAACCCGGCAAATGACAGCATAAATCAACCCGACAGAGAACATGCCGCACCGTTACTCCAAAGCCTTCGACTGGTGGCGACGCCTGGACTTCGCGGCTCTCCTGCTGTGTCTGATTCTGACCATGGCCGGCCTTTTCTTCATCTACGGCGCGGGTCGTCAAATCGGCGGCAACTTCGCCGGCTACTGGCTGCGTCAGCTCCTGTTCACCCTGCTCGGAACGGCGGTCTTCATCGGCCTGGTCGCGGTCGACTATCGCCGCCTCGGCAAGTGGAGCTGGATTCTCTACCTGCTGGCCGGACTCGCCCTGCTCTATGTTTTGTTTTTCGGGCGCACCATCAATCAGGCCAGTCGCTGGATCTACTATCGCGGCTTCACTCTGCAGCCGGCCGAGCTGGCCAAGCCGATGGCGGCCCTGTTTCTCGCCTGGCTCGCCTCGCGCCCGAGCTTCAGCCTGAAACGACCGCTCAACCTGGCGGTCTTCGGGCTGGCCGCCGCGCCCCTGCCGCTGCTGATCGCCGTCCAGCCGGATCTGGGCACCGCCATGGTCTTTGTCGGCATGGCCGCGGCCATCGCATTTGTCGGCGGCGTCTCCTGGCGCTGCCTCGCAATTCTCTCCCTGATTGCCGCCCTGCTGCTGCCGGTCGCCTATTTTTCCCTGCTCGAAGAGTATCAGCGCGACCGGTTGCGCACCCTGGTCAAGCCGTCGCAGGACATTTCGGCGGCCGGCTGGAACGCCCATCAGGCACTGCTCGCGGTGGGCAGCGGCGGGCCTTTCGGCAAAGGCTACATGCGAGGCACGCAGCATGTGCTCGGATATCTGCCGCGCACCGTGGCGCCAACCGACTTCATCTTCTCGGTGATCGGCGAGGAAACCGGCTTCCTCGGAGCCGGCGCTCTGGTCTGCGCCTATATCGCCCTGCTGATCTGCTGCCTGCGCAGCGCCGCCCGGGCGCCGGACAACTTCGGCGCCTATATCTGCGTCGGAGTTGCGGCCATGTTTTTCATCCACGCCTATATCAATATCGGAATGAGCGTCTACATGGCGCCGATCGTCGGCCTGCCCCTGCCCTTTGTCAGCTATGGCGGCTCGTTCATGCTCAATATGCTGATCTCGCTCGGCCTGGTGCAGAGCGTCTATGTGCGGCGCGACACCCCGCCCCCGAAGCAGTGGCGCAACTACAACTGACCTGACTGTTCATACGGATTCTCTTAGTCGACCAACTTCGTACGGGAGGGGCGAACGGGCGGAGTTTTCTCCGGCGGGCTGAAGCCACGCAGACGCGGAACTGCGGCAGTTGCATGCTACGGAATGAGCCAGCGGCAACACGATCGTCCCCGACCGTGCCAATCGCTAATGGCACAGAGGGTATTTTTTCAACCGCGAAACACGCAAAAAAAGGCAAATTATAGCCCCAAAGGGGCGGAATCATCGTAGCCCAGGGTTAAGCGAAGCGCAACCCTGGGTAGGGATCAGAAAAAATTGTGCCCTGAAGGGGCACCTCAACCGTGCGGGCGGGGCGGATAGGGGTGTTGGGGGCGCGAAAAGTGGAACTAGTAGAACTTCAGCGGAGAATATATTTTGACCACCGGAGAAATGCAGGAAATCAGCGAAGCCCCGAACCGGGTTGAACGCGCCTTTCTGGTCGGGATCAACGATCCCCGCGAAAACGGCGGCGAACCGGTCGCCCACCTGCTCGACGAACTGGAGGAGCTGCTGCGCACCCTCTCCATCGGCACGGTCGGCAGAATCGAGGTGGCGCTCGGGCAAGCCCGGCCGCGCTACCTGGTCGGCAGCGGCAAGGCCCGCGAAATTGTCGAGGCCGCCCGGCAAGTCGAGGCCGATGTCATTGTCTTCGACGACGCCCTGTCGCCCGCCCAGCAGCGCAACTGGGAAAAACTGGCCGACCTGACCGTGGTCGACCGCCAGGAGATCATCCTCGACATCTTCGCCGAACGAGCCAGCACCAAGGAGGCCGAACTGCAGATTTCGCTGGCTCGCGCCACCTACGAACTGCCGCGCCTGAAGCGACGCTGGACCCACCTTTCCCGACAGCGCGGCATGAGCGGCGGCATGGGTCTGCGCGGCGAGGGCGAACAACAGATCGAAGTCGACGCCCGCCTGGTTCAGCAGCGCATTGCCCAGTTGCACCGGCAACTCGAGGAGGTGCGCCGCAAGCGCCGCGTGCAGCGCAAGAGAAGACTGCGCCGGCCGATTCCCAACTGCGCGATCGTCGGCTATACCAACGCCGGCAAATCGTCATTGCTGAACGCCCTGACCGGAGCCGAGGTGTTTATCGAGGACAAGCTGTTCGCCACCCTCGATCCGACCACCCGGCGTCTGCGCCTGCCCAACCAGCAGGAGCTGCTGGTCTCCGACACCGTCGGCTTTATCCGCAAGCTGCCGCACCTCCTGGTCGAAGCCTTCAAGGCCACCCTCGAGGAAGCCATGGTCGCCGACTTCATCGTCGAGGTGATCGACATCACCAGCCCCGACCTCGACGAGCACCACCGCACCACCCTGGAGGTCTTGCAGGAGCTGGAGTCCGGGGAAAAGCGCATGGTCACCGTATTCAACAAAGTCGACCTGCTCGACGCGCCGCACCTGATCCCGCGACTGCGGCGACGCTTCGACCGCCCGGTCTTCGTCTCCGCCGTCAGCGGGCGGGGAATCGAGGAGCTGAAGCAAAGGCTGGCCGAGGAACTGTCCGAAGAACTGATCTCGCTCAAGCTGCGGATTCCCCACGACCGCTACGAGATCATGGCGCTGCTGCATCGCACCAGCGAGATCAAGAGCCAAAAGGCAACCGAGCACGGCCTGGAAGTTGAAGTCGCCGTCCCCTACGATCTGGCGCCCCAACTGACGGAGTTCAGGCGCAAGTAGCCGCGTCGGTATATATAATAATAATTGGGTCAGTCCTCTAATTTGATTTTATCAGATTCAAGGGTATGGTTTAATTAACTTTTGAAGGATACATCTTTCTTAGGAAATGAACCATGCCCAGACCACTGCGAATCGAATTTCCGATTGCCGGGATCGCCACACTTCCTGAATGAACTTGGGAAGCGACCGGGACTGGTGTCGCTGGCGGCTGTGAGCAATGCCAGGACCAAAATGGCAGCCGGAATGAGACAGGATACAGAACAGAAAAACCGAATAGAGAAAATATCCATATCCATTAATTCTGAACTCAATAAAGTCAAATTAGAGGACTGACCCGGTGCGTCCCCAAACTATATTCTCCCTGACATTGGTTCGCCCAATAAGTTGAAATCAACCTGAGAAAGTACCGGCCTCCGCCCATGCCCACCCCGGAACAGAAAAACACCGACCGGCAAATGATGCGCCGGGCGCTGCGTCTGGCGCGGCGCGGCTGGGGCAGGACCAGTCCGAACCCGATGGTCGGCGCCCTGGTTCTCGGCCGGGCCGGCCAAATCGTCGGTCGCGGCTTCCATCGGCAGGCCGGCCAGCCACACGCGGAAATCAATGCTCTGCGGGAAGCCGGCAGGCAGGCGGACGGCGGCACTCTCTATGTGACTCTCGAACCCTGCTCGACCCATGGCCGCACTCCGCCCTGCACGGAGGCGATCGCCCGAGCCGGTCTGCGCCGGCTGGTGGTCGGCACCGAAGACCCCAACCCAAAACATGCCGGGCGCGGCCTGGCCTGGCTGCGCGAACGCGGACTCGAAGTCGAGAGTGGCATCGAGGAAGAGTCCTGCCGCCGCTTGAACCAGGCGTTCTTCTGCTGGATTCGCGAACAGCGCCCGTTTACCATCCTCAAGCTGGCGCTGACTCTGGACGGCAGAATTGCCACCGTCGCCGGCGATTCCAAGTGGATAACCGGTGAAGCCGCCCGCAAACGGGTGCAGAAACTGCGCCAATGGTGCGACGCCATCATGGTCGGCGGCGAAACCGTGCGCCGCGACAACCCGCGGCTCACCGTGCGGACTCCGCCAGACTGGTCGCCGCAACCCCTGCCCGTGATCTACAGCCACAATCCCGACTTTTCCCCGGATCTCAACTTGTTCTCGAACCCGCGCAGACCGCCCCTGGTCGTGGCGCCCGACTCGCCGGCGGCCTGGCGACAAACCATGCGCGAACTCGGTGCCCGGCAAATAACCGCCCTGTTGCTCGAGGGCGGCGGCGAACTGGCCGCCGCCGCTCTGCAAGCCGGAGTCGTCGACCTGGCGATGTTCTTTGTCGCCCCCAAAATCCTGGGCGGCCGCAACAGCCGCCCGGCGGTCGGCGGAGCCGACCCGACCAGACTCGCCGAGGCTCTGCAACTGAGCGATATGGCCGTCGAACGCGTCGGCTGCGATCTTTTAATCACAGGAACCCCGCCCCATGTTCACCGGACTGATTGAAGATGCCGGCCGTCTGCGCGGCCGGCAAATCCAAGGCAAAGCCGCCAAGCTCCAGGTGGAGACCGGCCTGCCCCTGACCCGCATCGCGGTCGGCGACAGTGTCGCGGTCAACGGCGCCTGCCTGACGGCGGAGAACATCGATCCGGCCGCCAGCCTCGTCGGCTTCCACGCCCTGCGCGAAACCCTGGAGCGCACCAACCTGGGACGGCTCGAAATCGGCGCCCCGGTCAACCTGGAACGGGCGCTGCGCCTGGGCGACCGCCTCGGCGGCCACCTGGTGCTCGGCCATATCGACGCCACCGCCGCCATTCGCAAGGTCGGCCGCGAGGATGACGATCTGGTGCTGCGGGTCGAGCTGCCGAAAGCCCTGCGCCCCCTGCTGATCGACAAGGGCAGTATCGCCATCGACGGCATCTCGCTCACCGTGGCCGAACTGACCGACGACTGGTTCGGCGTGCATATCATTCCGCACACCTGGCGAAAGACCACTCTGCAAGCCGCCGCCGCCGGCCAGTTGGTCAATCTGGAAGCCGACATGGTCGGCAAATACATTTTGCGCTCCCGCCACCTCGCCGCCCCCCCGCAAAAGCCACTCGACATGGAGTTTCTGAACCAAAGCGGCTTTTGAGCGCG
>SLSR01000115.1 GCA_007130365.1 Lentisphaeria bacterium | reverse complement strand
GATTTTCTCGCCCGCTTGATAGAGTTTGCGGATTTCCTTGACACCAATCGATTTTTCCATAATCGCAGCCTCGTCGTGGATCAGTCCCGACCCTTAATCGGAAGGTTTGTTCTTTCCTTTATTAAAAATAGCCCTGCCGAGAGAAAATGAAAGCCTTGCCGTTGATGTATTCGTGGGGAAAGCACGATCCCGAACTCCAGCCTGATTAATTGATGCGAATCCGGCCATGCCTTATTGGCATGAACCAGCCAGGACGGCTGGATGCGAATCCGGCAGGCATGGGTTTGACATTTAACATATCAATATTATCGTTGGTCAGCAAAAAAACTGACCATTCCCACGCCTTGACCGTCAACCTTTTCAAACGCAAGGAATCATCGTCATGCCCCAGCTCCATTTTGTCGAAGGCCCGATGAGGGATCGGCGTGCCAATCTGCCGAATCATGAAGTCACCATCGGGCGCCATGCCGGTTGCGATCTGCTGCTCCCCGACTACAAGGTATCCTCCAAGCACGCCGTCGTGCGAAACCAGAACAACGAATGGTGGATCTACGACCTCAACAGCTCCAACGGGCTCTATGTCAACGACAAGGAGATCGACGCCGCGGTTCTGCAGGAGGGCGACAAGGTGGTCTTGGGCGAAAGCGCTTTCGTCTTTGAAATCGATTCCGGGAACGGGGCGGAAGCCATGGACGTCACCGATTTTTCCGCCGTCGCCCTTGAGCTTGCCAGAAAAGACGCGGGCGAGACCAGCGGAATCAAGGCGGGCAAAAGGAGCGGGGAAGCCGCGGCCGCCGCGGAGACTTCGTCCGTCGCCCCCCACCCTGCCGCCGCCCCGGAAAGCGTGTCGGCCGGCGACCTGCGGGAAGACGATCTCGCGATCATCGCGGAGCTTAACGATGCCTACAATCGGATGACCGAACAGCTTGGCCGGGTGATTGTCGGTCAGCACGAGGTCATTGAGCAGGTGCTGGTCAGCATTCTGTGCCGCGGCCACGCCTTGCTGATCGGTGTGCCCGGTCTGGCCAAAACTCTGCTGGTCAGCACTCTGAGCCAAGTCCTCGACTTGAGCTTCAACCGCATTCAGTTCACCCCCGACCTGATGCCCTCGGACATTACCGGCACCGACGTGCTCGAGGAGGATCAGGCCACCGGCCGCCGCAATTTCCGCTTTGTCCAGGGGCCTTTGTTCTCCAACATGGTGCTGGCCGACGAAATCAACCGCACCCCGCCGAAGACCCAGGCCGCCCTGCTCGAGGCGATGCAGGAGCAACTGGTCTCGGTGGGCGAGAAGACCTATCATCTTCCGGCGCCCTTCTTCGTGCTCGCCACCCAGAATCCGATCGAGCAGGAGGGCACCTATCCCCTGCCGGAAGCCCAGCTTGACCGCTTTATGTTCAACATTGTGGTCAACTATCCGAGCGCCGAGGAGGAGAGCCAGATCATCCGCCAGGTCACCGGCACCTACAAGGCCGAGCTGGAGGTTGCCCTGAGCGCCCAGGATCTGCTGCGGCTGCAGCAAGTGGTGCGCCGGGTCCCGGCCGCCGATCATGTCATCAATCTGGCCCGCGACCTGGTGCGAGCCACCCGGCCGGATCAGCCGGAAGCCCCGGAACTGGTCCGGGAAATGGTCTCATGGGGAGCCGGGCCGCGCGCCGGCATATATTTGATTATGGCCGCCAAGGCCAATGCGATCCTGCAGGGGCGCTGCCATACCACCACGGCCGACGTGGTCAAGGCGGCATTGCCGGTCTTGCGCCATCGCGTGCTTACCACCTTCAATGCCGAAGCCGCCGGCGTGACCAGTGACGAAGTTATCCGACAACTGCTCGAGCAGATCAAGGCCGAACCCTCCATCGACATCTGATCCAGCGCAGAAACAAAGCCGCTTCCCATGCCTTCTCTGCAAACACAACCGGAATACATGCGATTCCTGCCGCCGGAATCCATCCGCACCATCTCCAGACTCGAGTTTCTGGCCCGCCAGGCCATGGAGGGGACGATCGCCGGTCGTCATCGCAGTCCGCACAAGGGGTTCTCGTCGGAGTTCGCGGAACACCGGCAGTATGTCCGGGGCGACGACCTGCGCCTGCTCGACTGGCGCGTATTCGCCCGCACCGACCGCTACTATGTCAAGGAGTTCACCGAGGAAACCAATCTGCGGGCGACCATTCTGCTCGACGCCTCCGCCTCCATGCAGTACGCCGGCGAACGCGCCTTCAAGATCGATGGCCAGCCTTTGTCGAAGTTCGACTTCGCCCGCCATCTCGCCGCCATGCTGACCTATCTGCTGATCCATCAGCAGGATGCCACCGCCATGGTTTCCTTCGACGCGGAAATCCGCAAATACCTTCCCGCCCGCAGCCAGGCCCGGCAACTGCGCCGCATTCTCGAGCATCTCAATGAACTCGAGCCCGGCGGCGAGACCGACATCTCGACCATTTTCCACGAAATCGCCGAGCGCATTCCCAAGCGCGGTCTGGTGATTGTCATCAGCGACCTCTTCGACGACCCCGAGGCGCTGGTCAAGGCTCTCCATCATTTTCGCTACCGCCGCCATGAACTGCTGCTCTTTCATGTGATGGCCGAGGAAGAGCTGTCCTTTCCCCTGTCCGGCTTTTCCAACTTCCACGACCTGGAAATGCAGATGAACCCGCTGCCGATCGACCCGAGCAGCCTGCGCGCCCAGTACATCGAGCAAGTCAAGCATTTTCTGGATGCCCTCGAAAAGGACTGCGGCCGCATGGAGGCCGACTACATACCGGTCAACACCGCCGACAATTTCAGTGAAGTGCTGGCTCGCTATATAGAATCGCGACACCGGCGGCGCTGATCGGGAAAAGGCAACAAAACAGCGCAAGTATCGTCAAATGTCTTTATATATTCCGATCCATCCAGGCTAACTCCAGAAACCGAACCCCGACCAGACTATGGCCTTTCTAAATGTTTTCATGCTATTCGGTGCCGCCGCCTTGGCGGTGCCCATCATCATCCACATCCTCAACCGGAAGTCGGCCAAGAAGGTGATGTGGGGCGCCATGCGCTTTCTGCGGGATTCGCTGGTCAACCGCCGCCGCAAGATCCTGCTTGAAGAGATTCTTTTGCTGGTTGCACGCTGTCTGCTGATCGCGCTTCTGGTTCTGGCCGTGGCCCGGCCCTTCATCGCTCCCGGCTCTCAATTCTCCTGGCTGATCCTGCTGCCGCTGCTCTTGCTGGCCATCGCCACTTTCGCCGCCACCTTCGTGCTGTGGCAGTATCCGAAAGCCCGGCGGCGCCTGTTCGCCCTGGCTCTGCTTCTGCTGGCCGCCACCACCGCCGCTCTGCTGGCCGAAGAGCGTTTGCAGGCTCGCATCTTCGGCACCAGGGGAGCCCGCGATATCGCCTTGATTATCGACGCCTCGGACAGCATGACCATGCAAATCGACGGCGAATCGAATTTCGAGCGGGCCATTGTCGAGGCGGAAAACATTATCCGCGCCGCCCCCCCGGGCAGCGCCTTCAGCCTGATCGTCGGCGGTTCGATGCCCTATGCCCCGGTCGCCAATCCGCTCGGCAATCGCGAGGAACTGCTCGCCGCGCTCGCCCTGATCGAGCCGGAAAAGGGCTTGATGCGAGTGCCGGAAACCATGGCGCTGGCCGCCTTTACCCTGGCTCAGGGCAGCCATTCGGGCAAGCAGATCATTGTGGTCAGCGACGGCCAGCGCGAAGGCTGGGACATAGCCGAGCAACCCGGCCAGTGGCAGGCGGTTCGCGAAAGCTTCGAACAACTGCCCAGCCAGCCGCCGGTGATTTTGCGGCGACTGGAAATCCCGCCGACTCTGCGCAATGCCGCGATTTCCGGCATCTCGCTTTCCCGCCGCACGATCGGGCTCGACCGCGCCGTGGTCATTGAAGTGACGGTTGTCAACCACGGCTCGGAGGCGATCACTCCGAGCGGTGTTGATCTGACTGTTGAAGGCAGTTCCTATCGCGAAGAGGCGATCGGGCAGATCCCGCCGGAGGGAACGCGAACCGTCAGTTTCGAACATCGCTTCTCCACCCCGGGCGCCCATGTCGTGGAGGCCGTTCTCGCGGTCGACGACGATCTGCCGGTGGACAACCGAGCCTGGCGCGTGGTCACGCCAATCTCCCAGTTGCAAGTGTTGATCGTCGACGGCAACCCCTCGCCGCGCGTTTTCGAGCGAGCCTCCACCTTTCCCGCCCTCGCCCTCGCCCCCAGTTCGCGCCTGCGCCGCCAGCTTGCCGCTTCCGAGAGTTCGGCGGAACCGGCCGAAGATTTCGACCAGCTCCTGGTGCGGCCGCGGATTGTCGACGCTCCGGACTTCGCCGCGGTCGACAACCTGCAACCCTATGCCGCGATCATTCTGGCCGATGTCCCCCGCCTGTCGCGGGCGGCGGCGCAGCGCCTGGCCGAATACACTGCCGACGGCGGCGCCCTGCTGATCGCCCTCGGGCCGCGGGCGCAGGCTGAATTCTACAATCAATGGCAGTGGGGCATGCAGCCGCTGCTGCCGGCGCAATTGCTTGCGTTGACGACCCCGGCGAGCGACGACCCGGAAGCCGCCGTCAAGCCGGATCCGGCCAGCTTCTCCCATCCCGCGATCAATCGTTTCCGGGACGAGCCCGCCGATCTGTCGCAAGTGGTGATGCGCGCCTACTGGCGACTGCGCCCCGGGGAAACCGGTCAGGAGGAAGCGCAACCGCGAATCGGCGCCCGACTCAGCAATCGGGATCCGCTGCTGCTCGACCGCTCGCTCGGCCGCGGTCGCGTCATGCTGCTCGCCACCAGTCTGGACACCCGCGGCGGCAATCTGCCCACCTCAAGGGTGTTCGTGCCTCTTCTCCACCAGTTGATCTACGATCTGGCGGACAGCGACCGGGGCGACCTCAACCTGGGCTATCGGCCGGGTGCCGCGCTTTCCCTCAACGACTTGGCGGCCGCCATTGATCGCGAAAGACCGGCGCCAGACTTCGGGCTGGCGGAGCCCCCGCGATTTCTCGCGGTCGTCGACCGCGACGGCCGCCCCGGTCGCGGACGGCTGCGGACGGTTGAGCAGGATCATGGAAGCGTCCTGCGCTTCGAGCCCCCCCCGAACCTGCCGCCGGGGGTTCATCGCATTCAGATTCCGGACAGTCTTCGCGTTCATTTCAGCCCTTGGCTCGAAGACGGCGAAGGCCTTCCCTTTGCCCTGCTTCGGCAAGGCAACGAAGGCCGCCTGCGGCCTTTGACCGAAAGAGACGCCGGCCGCCTGCGTCAATATCTGCTCTGGCAGGAGACTTCCTCCTCCGAGCAATTGCTCGCCGCCTTTCACGGGGCTCGTTTCGGCAGTGAGCTGTGGCGGCCGCTGGCCACCGCCGCCTTTCTCCTGCTGGTGGCGGAAATCGCGATCGCCCGCTGGGTCGCCTTGCGTCGCCGTACCGGCACCCAGTTGAAAGTGGAATTCCAGGAGCGCGGCCAACCCCGCGAAAGCTTCCAGGAACAACTGAACAATATGCGGAAACCGTCAAAAGCATGATCCCCGAACCAGCTCATTCCACTTCGCTGATCGCCGCCTTGCCGGGCTGGCTTATCCTGCTGCTGGCCGCGGCCTTTGCCGCGGCCTGGATCATTCTGCACCGCCTTGAAGCCCGGCGGAAGCGCCCCTCCTTCGAGCTTAAAAATAATGCCCCGCGCTGGGCGGTCGGCGTTCTCGCCCTATGGCTCTGCCTGCATGCCCTGTCGCGAATTGTGGCGCTCGCCACCAACTGGCCCTGGATTCTGCTTGCTCTGCTCGGAGCCACCGCCGTCGAAGCGGTTCCCGAGCTGTATCGAGTTGAAAGAAAAGCCATCAAGCCGGAACTCGGGAAGTATCTGGCGGCTTTGCGCATGACCGCGGTTCTTCTGGTCTTCCTGATCCTGGCCCAACCCGTGATCGAACGCTACGTCATCCGCACCTTCGAGCGCTACGTAGTCATTCTCTTCGATCAATCCGCATCGATGCACCTCGAGGATCCGCAGCGCAACGCCGAAGAGCTGCTCGACCTGGCGGTCTTCTACGGCATCCTAAACCCCCGCGACTTCGAGGAAGCTCCGGAAAGCGTCGAGCAACTGCTTGCCGCCGTCACCCCGCAGCAGCGCGAGAGAATCGAAGCCATCGCCAAGCTGGAACGGCGGCAGATCGCCAACCGCGTTCTCGCAGGCGAAGACCGCGACGGCCTGGCCGCCGGCCTGGGGCGGCGCTATGAAGTCCGGCGTGTCGATTTCGCGGCCACCCCGAGAATTGTCGAGGATCAGGGGGAAGACGAGGATTCCGATGATCTCGTCGCCCGGGAATGGCGGCAACTGACCAACCTCAGCGCGGCTCTTGAATATCCCCTGGAAAACTTCCCGCCGGAACAGTTGGCCGGAGTGATTCTGATCAGCGACGCACGAGACACTGCCGGCGGCCATGCCGAGGGAGCCGCCATCCAGCTTGGCCTGCGAGCCGCCCCCGTCTATCCGCTGCTCATCGGCAGTCGACAGCCGCGCCTCGATCTGGCGGTCGTCGGCGTCGACGCCCCGGAAGACATTTTCAAAGGCGAACGCCTGCGGGCCGAAGCCCGTCTCAAACTCTACGGGGTGGCCGGCCGCGAAGTCAAGGTGGTCTTCAAACGTGAAAATCAGGAGATCGACACGCGAGCCGTCAGCGTGCCCGAGGACAACGACACCTATCGCACGACCGTCGAATTCAACGATGAGCCGGAGACCGACGGCATTCACGCATACTCGGTGGAGATTGAACCGGTGGCCGACGAGGCGGTGACCGAAAACAATGCCTGGCGCTTTCAGACCGCCGTCTCGGAAGACCGCACCAATGTCCTGCTGATTGATCATCGCCCGCGCTGGGAATTCCGCTATCTGCGCAATCTCTTCTATGGGCGCGACAAGTCGGTTCACCTGCAGTACGTCCTGAGCAGGCCCGACACGATCGCCTTTCCCGATGACCGTCAACCGGAACCGCGGCCGCCGGTGGTCGCCTCCGCCTCAAGGCCGTTTGGCGAAGCCGAAGCCGACCGCCTGCCGGCTCTGCGCGAAGAGTGGCGCAAGTTCGATGTCATCATCATTGGCGATGTGCCGCCGCAGTTTCTTACCGAAACCATGCTTGAGCACATTGAGCATTGTGTCAACGAGCGGGGCACCGCCCTGATTGTGATCGCCGGGCCGAACTACATGCCGCACAAGTTCGACAGCCCGATTCTGCAAAGATTGCTGCCGGTCGAATACACCACGGCCACCCAATCCTTCTTTGCCTCTCCGGAGCCGGTCTTCCGGCTGCAGCCAACCATGGAGGGCAGGCAGCATCCGATCATGCGTCTGGCGCCCAGCCTGACCGAAAGCGAACGCCTGTGGAGCAATCTGCCCAACCTGCAATGGCGCTATGCCGAGGCCAACGCCAAACCCGCCGCCACCGTCCTCGCCTACGCCCAGCCGCCCCGTTCGGAAATCGACGAGGAGTTTGTGGTCGCCGATCGCGACCCCGGCGACACCTCGCGCCGCATCCGCGAGCTGAGCGAGGTTCAGCGCCGCAACAGTCTGATCGTCGCCCACCAGTTCGGCCTGGGACGCGTTCTGATGTTCAATTTCGACCGGACATGGCGATTGCGCTATCGCGTCGGCGACCTGCTGCACCATCGTTTCTGGAGACAGATCATGACCTGGGGCGCCGGCGAGAATCTGCGGGCCGGCAGCCAGTTCGTGCGCCTCGGCACCGACCGCATCACCTACAGCCCGGAAGACCCGGTCAGGGTTGCGGCTCGTGTCTTGCGCCCGAACTACACGCCGGTGCTCGACGACCGCATCGCTCTTGAAGTGTTTCACGAGCAGGCCAGAATCGCCACCCACACAATGCGGTACCGACCGCAGTCGCAGGGCATGTACGATGTCGAAATCGGTCCCTTTGCCGAACCCGGCCGCTACCGAATCGCACTCTCCGGGAGCACTGCCGACCAGATTGTCGAATGGGAGGAGGCGGGGCCGGTGGAAACCGAGTTTCTCGTGGCCACCGCCTATAATCCGGTGGAAATCGGAGAATTCTCGGTCGACCATAAAACCGCCGACCGGATCGCCGCCGCCAGCGGCGGCGAAATTGTCACTCCGCGTTATATTGAGCAGTTGAACGAAGCCTTTGGGCCGGGCTCCGAAGGCGAGCCGCAGCGAGCCGACATCACGATCTGGGATCACTGGCTGATCCTGCTCGCGCTCCTGGCTTTGTTGACTGCCGAATGGCTGCTAAGGCGCAAAGGAGGCCTGCCATGAGCAAGCCGGAAATCTCCATTGAAAGCCTGCCCAAGCCGATTGCCGAAAAACTGCAGCGGGCGGCGCGGCGAATCCGGCGGATTATCGCCTGGCGCGGCTTGCTCGCGGTGCTCGCGGCGGCACTCCTGGTCTTTCTCGTCGTGATGGCGATCGATGCCGCCACCCTGATCTTTGCCAGCGCCTACCGCTGGCTGCTCTCGCTGACCGGCTTCGCGACGGTCGCCCTGGCCGCCTATTGGCACCTGGTTCGTCCCCTGCGCCGCCGCCTGACTCCGGCTGAAGTCGCCCGGCTGATTGAAACCCGCAATCAGGATCTGCGCGAAGAGCGCATCAGCTCGACAGTCGAAATTCTGAACCTAAAAGCCGAGGAGCTGGGGGAGTTTTCCGAAAGCCTGCTGCGCCAACTGATCAAGGAGGCGGAAAAGGATGCCGGGACACTTTTGCCCGAACAGGTGTTCACCTGGCGTTCGGCCCGCCGCTTTCTTCTGGCGTTGTCCATCGTGGGCGCGATTTACGCCATCCTGTTTGCCGCCTGGCCCCAGCCGACCGCCCGCCTGCTGATTCGGGCGGTCGCACCCTATGCCAGGGTCGGCGGACTGCACGCCGACCGAATCGCCGTCGAGCCGGGGGACATTCGCCTGGCGGTCGGCGATTCCCTGACCGTCAGCGTCACTCTCCAAACTCCGTTCTCCCGCAACGTCGAGTTGCGCACCCTCGATCCCGACGGAGAGGAGCTGATCGAGCGCATGCGCCCCTTCGACCCGAATGCCGAACTGGGGCGTGAACGCGTTTTCGCAACCGCCTTTCCGAGGGTTGAACACAGTTTCGAATACCGGGTGCGGGCCGGTCGTGCCCTTACCCAGTTCTATCGGGTACAGGCCTTCGAGCGGCCACGCATCGAAAATCTGCACTTGCGTCGGCAACACCCGCCCTATACCGGGCGCTCGCCGGAGCGCCAGACGGTCGCCCCCAACACCAGGATTCGCGCCCTGATCGGCAGCACTCTGACCCTCGCGATCGAAACCAACACCCCTTTGCAGGAAGCCGAACTCTTCCTCGACGGCCGCTCTCTCGGAGCCGGGCGCCGAAGTCGAAGCGACGGTATTCCGCGGCTCGAGTGGACTGTCCCGATTACCGGTCCCGCCCGTACCGCCACTTGGCGGATTGAAAAGAAGAGCCGCGACGGCTTCGCCAATCGCCCCGTGGTCAGCCGTGAACTGAACATCGTCGCCGACCGGCCGCCGACAGTCGAAATTGTCAATCCGCGGCAACCTCGAATCCATCTTCCCCCGGATGGGTTTTTGTCTGTGCAATACGTCGCCGGCGACGATTTCGGGATCAGCCGAATGGCTTTGCGGGTCAGGCCGGAGGGAGAGTCCAGCCGAACTGTGGAGCAAATCGTCCCGACCCCCGTCAACGGCGAATGGCGGGGCCGGGTGCCGGTCGATCTTGCCAGCCTGCGCATCGGGCAGGCCAGTCTGCTCCGAATCGAAATCGTCGCCTACGACAATCTTCCGGAATCGTTAGACGGACCCAATCAAGGGGTCAGCGAAACCCTGACCATTATGATCGATCGCGACAGCCAGGCTCTGTCGCATCAGGAAGTGGAACGGTTGCGAGTCAGCGCCGAAGAGGCGCTTGCCCAGGTGATCGAGGAATTGCAGGAGATCAGCCAGCAAACCACCGAAATGCGTGAAATGATTGAAAGCGGCGATCCGCAAAATGTGGCCGAAGCCATGGCGGCGGCGGCCGAACTGCGCCGGGATTTGAGTGCAATGGAGCAGAACCTGAGCAATCTCGCGGAGCAGTTCCAGGACACGGCCTTCCAGCAACTGGCCGAAGGCATCGAGGCGATGGCCGAAGACCATATCGCCGAAGCCCGCGGCCTGGCCGAAAGCCTGCCGTCGCTCGATGACGCTTCGGAGCGTCAGGAAACCGCCGCTGCCATGGAGCAGGAGCTGGCGAGCGCCCTGGAAGCCGCCCGCGAATTGCAGCAAGGCTTCGACCCGCTGGCCGCCGAAGCCGAACAATTGGCCGATCTTAGCGCCATGACCAACCTGCAGGAGCAATTGGCCTATCAAGCCCAGCAGGAGGACTGGCCGCAAATGCAGGATGACTGGATGCAGAGACAGCAGGAAATCGCCGACCAACTGCAGGCGGCGATCGACCAGGAAATGGCCTCGCAGCAGTTGACCGAACAAATCCAAAGCGCCACGCAGCAGATGCAGGAGGCGGCGCAAGCCGCCTGGGAGGCCTCGCAGGCCGCCGAAGCCGCCCAGCAGGCGGCTCAGGCCGCCGACTCCCCCGAAGCCGCCGCCCAGCAGGAGACGGCGCAGGCTCAGCAGGCCGCCGCCGCAGCCGCCCAGGCCGCCGTCGAAGCCGCGCAAGCGGCCGCCGAGGCGACCGCGCAAACCGCGGAAACCGCGCAACAGGCCGGTATGGAAGCAACGGCTCAGGCAGTGGGCGAAGTCGCGGAAGCCGCCGCGCAAACCGCGCAGCAAATGGCGCAGGCCGCCCTGCAGCCAGACGCGACCACCCCGCAGACCATGGCCCGGGCCGCCGCCGAATTGCAGGATATGGCGGCCGCCTTGCAGCACATGACCGCCCCCGCCGCCGCCGAAGCCGACGCGATGGCGCAGGCCGCGGCCGAAGCCGCCCAGGCGGCCGCGGAAGCGGCTGCGGAAGGCGCCGAAGGGCAGGGTGAAGCGGCCGCCCAGGCCGGCGAAGCCGCCAGTCAAATGCAGCAGATGACCCAGGCCATGGCCCAGCAAATGGGGCTGCCGGGCGATCCATTCGCACCCGGCCAACCCATGCCTTCGCAACCCGGCGAAAGCCCGGGAGACGAATCAACCGCCATGTTCCCGGAAAGCGGGCAGGTTCCGGAATGGGCTGTCGACATCGGCCTGGCCGAGGGCGACTGGACTCGTCTGCGAGGTGCTGTCGAAGCCGAAGCCGATGCCGTCGAAGATGGTGCCATACCCCTTGAATACCGCGACCTGGTGCGTCGCTATTTCCGGGAGCTGGGAGAGCGGGATGTCGCCGATGAATAAACCATGCGGTATATCCTCTCGGGATGCGTCACCGATGTTGCATCTGTCTATGGGGCGGCGAATCGGACTGACTTCGGCGGTTGCGCTGCTCGTTTGGCGGGTTGGCTGTCATGCCTGTGCCGGGTCAAGTTGTATCGCCAGTCCTGGAGCCATATGCGGAATCGGTTGAATGAAAGGGCGATCGAACGGGGGCTGCAATACCTTGTCGCCCAGCAAAACGACTACAGACGGCTGCCCGGAGAACAATTCGCGCATTATGGAGTCTATACTCTACACCAGCCGCCTTTCAGCTCGGCGGCCGAACCTGGGAAAGTCTCGGCAACGGACGATCTATCAGCGCGACGAAGCGGTGGGCGAATGAGACCATGAAACGGGAAAATTCGACAACTCTATACTGCCTAACTATCCGTCTTCCGAGAGCGGGACGTCTTGGTGCCTTGTGGCGCCTGCTCGCCGGCCTGGCCATTTGTCAGATGGTCACGGTTCCCCTTCCCGCCCAGGTGATCTGTCCGGTTCTCAGTCCCTATGCCGAAAGGGTCGAGCTGGCGGTCGCGCGCGGGCTCGATCATTTGGTTTCGATCCAGCAGGAAGACGGCACCTTCCCCGGCAATCGGGGCAGCGCCACCGGCGTGGTCTCGCTGGCCGGCATGGCCTTTCTGGCGGCCGGTCACACTCCCGGGCACGGCCCCTACGGCGAAGCCATCAACCGCTGCCTGGACTATATCCTTTCCCAGCAAAACGACAGCGGCTACATATACGCCGGACGCAGCAACACCGGCGACCGCGGCATGTATTCGCATCATATCTCGACCTTGTTCATGACCGAACTGTCCGGCATGCTCGATCCGCGGCGCGAGGAAAGAGTGCGCGAGGCGGCGGGCCGGGCGATCAGAGTGATTGTCGCCTCTCAGGAAGTCAGCAAGCGATCCGGGCACGAGGGCGGCTGGCGCTACGGACCCAGCGCCAACGACAGCGATCTGTCGGTCTCCGGCTGGGCGGTCATGGCCTTGCGCTCGGCTCGGCTCAATGGGGCGCGAGTACCCGACCGCAACATCAGACGGGCCGTCGACTATGTGTTGCGCATGCAGCACGACAACGGCGGCTTCGGCTACCAGAATCCCGGTCAGCACCGGGTCTCCCTGACCGGGCTTGGCATTCTGGTTCTCGAACTCAGCGGCTATCACGGCGCCGACGAGGTGGCGCGGGGCAAGCGCTACCTGAACCAACACTATCGCGGCATTGTCAGCGGCAACCACTGGCAGTTCGCCACCTACTACGGAATGCAGGCCGGCTTCCAGCTTGGCGGCGATACCTGGGAAAGAATTGGCGCCCATGTCTACGAACACTTCCTGCCGCGCCAGCGGGACGACGGTTCCTGGGGCGATCTCTACAACACTTCGATGGTTCTGCTCTCGCTCACCGTGCCCTACCGGCAATTGCCGATCTACCAGCGCGACGAAACCGTCGACGAATAGAGCGCGATGGTGCGATGAACCGAAAGATAGTCGTTAAAACCCTTGCCTTGATCCTGATTCTCGGATTGGGATTCGTGGTGCAGCGCTCCCGCCCGGTTGACATGGCGGTATGGCTGGAGGATCTGGAAACGGCGGGGCAGTATTGGTGGATGCCGTTTCTGCTGGTCGGTCTGATGATCGTGTTTTTCGCCCTGGCTCTGCCGGGCAGCCTGCTAATCTTCGTTTGCGGCATGTTCTATCGCCCCTGGCTGGCCACCGCCTTGACCATGATCGGTGGCGCGCTGGGCGGGCTGGCCGGTTTTTATGTTATTCGCTTTCTCTCGGAAGGTTGGCGAAGGAGAATTGTCGCCACCCCTCTGTTCGAGAGTATGCGCAAGCACTCCGGCGGATTTCCGCTGTTTATGTTTCGTGTGTTCCCGGGCTTTCCGCACTCGGCCATCAACTATGGAGCCGGCATTCTCGGTCTCAAGCCTTGGCCGTTCGCGGTCAGCAGTCTGCTGGGATTCGCGATCAAAGGCTTTGTCTATACCTCGGCAGCCTATAACGCAACCCACCTGGAAGCCTCGCGGGAACTTGGCGAAATCGGTGCCATGTGGCCGCTGCTGGCCATTGCCTTGCTGGCTTTGGCCGGTTATGTTCTGAAAAGACTTCACAAACGCAAACGTAGCGCCATGACAAAGATCGCGCCATGATTATGCCTTCATTCAACCAAGTCGACCAGTTTTTGCAGTCGGTTTTCTCCTGTGCCCAGCCGGCGGCCGACTTTCTTCATCGGCAGGGAGTGCCTTTCAATCTCGCCTTCTATGCCGTCCTGGCGCTTCCCTTCGCCATCTGGCTGGGCTGCGCCTTCTGGGCCGCCCGCACAGCCGGGCTGGAACATCGCTCGCGGATTGTCAGCTTTATCGCCGGACTCGCCATTCCGGTGGTCTACGCGGTTCTGCTGCCGTCTGTGCTGCGTCGTCAAAGAAGGCGAAAAAGAGAGCAGGCCAGGGCGGAGGACGAGGCTCGAAGAGGACGCCGCATTCAACTCGACCGGGAGACCAGAAGAAGACCGGTCGGGGAGACCGGCAGGGTTTCCGTTGCCGAATCGGCTCCGGAAAACCCGCCGCAGGACAATGATTTCCTGCCGGCTCTGGAAACCTCAGGTCAATCAATCGAGCCAGACGACGGCGACAAGCAAAGGCACTATGACTTCTTCATGCAAAAGCTGAAGGAGCAAAAAGAGGGGAGATCGGTTAGGTTGTGGATTCAGTACAGCGACAACGAAGTGATCGCCGAACGCATTCTCGAAGTCATGCCGGAGCTGGCCGTGGTTGAAACGGTCGATTCCAGTCGCGAACAACGGCGGCAATCGCTGCGGGTGCCTCTGGCTCGGCTGGTCAAGGTCGAGGAAGTTTCCTGATGGGGAAGCCGCGCCACCCCAGACTGTCCGCGCAAAATCGCGCCTGCGAACGGGTTCTGGCCGAAGTCCTCGGCGAGACCCTGGTCAACCGGCGGCCGGCCGACCGCGCCCTGGCCTATTGCCTGAAGCGCAACCGGCAATACGGCAGTCGCGACCGCCGCTTCTTCTCGGAAGCCGTGTTCGCGGTTTTCCGCTGGTGGGGGTGGCTGCGTCAATTGCCTGATTCGTCCGCTCTTCGGGTTGGGGACAACCCTGGCGGCGATGGTCAGGACAGCCTGCGGCTCGAACCTCGGCAAAGCGCCGTCCTGCTGTTTGCCGCGATTCTGGTCGATCACCCGGAAGGCGCCCTTGACAACCTCTCGGTTTGGGCTGAGACCCTGCGGATCCCGGAATCCGCCTGGCGGCCGTGGTCGCACCTTGAACAGCCGGAAGCGCGTTTCCGCAGCCTGGCTCGGCATCTCGATTGCGAGTCTGGGGATTTCGACTGGCGCGACCTGCTGCCGAACTGGGCTTGGCGGGAGCTGGCAGAGCCTGCCCCGCCATCGGCTCTGGAAAAGCTTGCCTTGTGGCTGCAGAAAAGGCCGCCGATCTGGCTGCGGGCGCAGGGCGCGATTTCGGCCGAAGGCCTGGCGAAGATTCTGCGCCGCCACGAAATCACCGCCGTGCCGCACCCCAAACTGGCCAGAGTCCTGAAGGTCGAGCCATCCCCGGTCAACCTTTACACGACTGAACCGTTTCGCCGGGGCATGTTCGAAATTCAGGATCTGGCCTCCCAGATTATCGGACTGGCCTGCCGTCCCCAGGCCGGTCAACGCTGGTGGGACGCCTGCGCCGGAGCCGGTGGCAAGAGCCTGCAACTGGCCGACCTGATGCAAGGCCGGGGGACGGTGGTCGCCACCGACATCCGACCGCGAAAACTCGAAGACCTGCGCAAACGCGCCCGCCGCGCCGGGTTTTCCAACCTCTCGACGCGTCTGTGGGAGGGCAAAGGCGCATCCGGCAAACCGGCCAGCTTCGACGGCGTCCTGGTCGATGCTCCCTGCACTTGTTCCGGCACATGGCGGCGCAATCCCGACGCCCGCTGGACCACGGCGCGGAACGACCTTGAAGAACTCAGCCAATTGCAGCTCAAACTGTTGCGCGCGGCGGCCGAGGGCGTGAAGCGGGGCGGTCTGCTGGTCTACGCCACCTGTTCGATCTTCGAACGGGAAAACCGGCTGGTCGTCGAGCGCTTTCTCGAACAAGCTCCAGAATTCTCCCTGCGGCCGCTGGCGCATCCGGCCACCGGCATGCTCGCCGACGGCTGCCTGCAAGTCTGGCCCTGGGAAGAGGACTGCGACGCCATGTTCGTCGCCCGCATGATCCGAAGCCAGTAGTACTAGAATCATTTGTTTTTAATGGTTCGGGGGTTTGGAGGGCGGAGAGAGTTGTGAATTTTGGTTCTTTCTCACTTTGAGTGGGTAGCTTGTTTCAATTCACATTCAGAAATGATGCATTGCTCGTGACAGAATTCAGGTTTCAGGTTTCGGGTTTC
>SLSR01000278.1 GCA_007130365.1 Lentisphaeria bacterium | reverse complement strand
GTCAAATGTACATTGCAGGGCGTTCCGCGATCGGCCCCGGTAGCTCAGAGGATAGAGCAGTGGTTTCCTAAACCATTGGTCGCAGGTTCGATTCCTGCCCGGGGTGCCATCTTTTAGCCTCAGATTCTGCAATGCTGTCCTAGCCTGACAATTTATTACAACTGCCCCATAACCACCCCAAAGGCTTCTTTCTGATGACCAATAGCGATCGGCCGCCAATTCTGTTTCTCGACTTTGACGGAGTGATGCTGGACAGCGCCCGCGAGACGGCGGTGACCACTTGGCGGGCCGGCCGTCGAATCTGGCCGGAGGACTGGAGCGAGCCGAACCCGCCGGACTGGCTGGTCGACAGTTTTCGCCGGGTGCGGCCGCTGCTGCATACCGGTTTCGAGGCGTTCGGGCTGATGCGGCTGGCCTGGCTGGCGGAAGACGCGGGGGAAGCCCTGGAGGCCACCCCGAAGACCCTGGAGCGGGCGCGCGATATCTTGCGGGAGTCGGGGTGGCGGCGCGATCATCTGATCGGTTTGTTCGGCGAGACTCGCGATCTTTGGCTGCGCACTGATTTCGAGGAATGGCTGTCGATCAACCGCTTCTATCCGGGCACGGTCGAGGCTTTGCGGCAGCGGCTGGCTCGGGATTCGGAGAGTGTGTTTGTGGTGACCACCAAGCAGGATCGGTTCGTTGCCGCGCTGGCCGACAGGCATGGCCTGGAACTGAATCCGGAGCGGGTGGTCGGGCTTGACCGGGGGGGGCGCGACAAGCCGGCGCGTTTGCTTGAGCTGAGTCGGCAGTTCGCGGCGGAGAAGCGGGAGATGCGGTTTGTCGAGGATCGTCTGGCCACCTTGCTCGATGTGGCGGGGGTGGCGGAGCTGAACCGACTGGGGTTGTATCTGGCCGTTTGGGGATATGTCACGGCGGAGGATTGCCGGGTGGCCGCCGACCATTCGCGGATTCAGCCGTTGCGTCTGGAACGGTTTGTCGGGGAACTGCTGGCCTGATTGATCAGGTCTGGATTAGGAAACAATTGTGCCCTGAAGGGGCACCTTAACCGTGCGGGCGAAAAGAGTGTGCGGGCGTTTTCTCCGGCGGGCTGAAGCCACGCCGGGGGCTGCCGCGTAAACGCGGAACTGCGGCGGTGGTGCGATCTGTCATGGCGGCCGGTTTTTTTCGGTGTGTTCATGGGGAGACCGGGAAAAGGAAAGAAATATGGCACGGGGAAATGGCTGTCGCAGTTCCGCCTTCAGGCGGCAGCGGTAGCGAGCTTTAGTGAGCGGGTCGGGTAAGGGTATCCAGGCAAGGGTGAGACGAAGGGGGGGGGGGAAGAGGGCGATGAAGTGTTTAGAAGAGAGGCGTGGAGGCCATATAGTCAGTCGCGGCGGATCATCCGCCATCGTCTACCTGGGACACTTAATCCTGCACTTCATCGCACACTTGAGCCCACTCTTACTTGGTTACGCTTAAACACCTGCTTAATCGATTTCGACTTGCAGCGGGGGCAGGGGGCAGTCCAGGCTGTCGGCCACGGCGCGCAGAAGCTCGGCTTCGGCTACCGTCACCTTCTGGTTGCCGAGCACGGCGGCGGCGCAGGCGTCGAGGATTTGCTTTTTGAGCGGATCGGCCGCTTTTTGCAGGATGTCCAGCGCTTGTTCGAAGACCCGCACCGGGTCGGCGGCGGTCTCGGGCATGGTGGTGGCGGTCGGTTCGCCGCCCAGAATCTCGACTCCGGCTGCGAAGTCGGCGGCGGCCTGGGCGGCATCCTGTTCGTTGCCGTAGCGGGCCAGGATGGCGAGCAGGGGCAGGCAGTGGGGCAATAGCGGTTTTAGGCTGTGATAGGCGACGGCAGTCCGTTCGCGACGCCCGAACACCGGCTCCAGGTTGCGCAACAGGCTGCGTCCGAGCGCGAACTCGAAGACGCTGACTTTCCGGTCGGCCGCGATCAAGGCCTGAACCGTCTCTTTGAACCGACGATACTCGTCGGCGCTCTGCTGGCGCAGGGGATTGAGCGCCAGGTCGACCAGCGGCATCCGGGTTTCCTGCGGCAGCTTGACAATGGCGGCGGCGAGTTGCCGTACGCTTTCGCGGTCGGCTTGCGGCAGGTGTTTTTCCAGGAGATCCTTCTGGCGTTCGAATGCACCCGGCTCCCGACTCAGCAGCAGGCAATAGACCGCGGCCCGGGCGGTTTGCGGAGTCCGCAAACTGGAGCGCAGGGTTTCGGGGATCTGGTGCATCAGGGTGGCGGCCTGCGCCAGTCCCTGCTGGTCGAGAGTGCCGATTCGGTCGGTTGGCCGGGTTGTGGGCGCGCCGCCGGCGAAGCCGCTGACTCCGGCCTGACGGGGCTGACCGGCGGGGGCGGTTCTGCCGCTGCCGCCAGCGGCTGGTTCAGCCTTGAAACTGAGGTCTATCCGACGGATTCTTTCGGCCAGGGGCGGGTGGGTGGCCAGCAATCCGCCCAGCGAACTGCGCATGGCGTTGGCGAAGAACATGTGGCTGGCCTCTTCGGCGTGCAGCGACTCGAGGCGCGAGGAGAAGCCGCCGATTTTCTTGAGTGCCCCGGCTATGCCGTCGGGGTTGCGGGTGAACTGGACGGCCGAGGCGTCGGCCAGGAATTCACGCTGGCGCGAGACCGCGCTTTTGATCAGGCGCGCGAACAAGACCCCGATCCCGCCGATGATCATTAGCGCGATGCCGAGTGCGAGCGCCGCGAGTACGCCGCCGCCCCCTTTGCCGCTGCGGCTGGAACGGCTGCGGCCGCCGCCGGAATAGGCGGCTATGTGAAAGATCATGCGGCCGATGACCGTGAGCAGCAGAATGCCGAAGAGGACTCCGATCAGGCGGATGTTGAGCCGCATGTCGCCGTTCAGGATATGGCTGAATTCATGGGCGACCACCCCTTGCAGCTCGTCGCGGTTGAGCGTCTTCAGGCAGCCTCGGGTGACTCCGATGACTGCGTCGGCGGGTTTGAAGCCGGCCGCGAAGGCGTTGATTCCCGCTTCCTCCATGATATAGACCGGCGGCACCGGCACCCCGGAGGCGATGGCCATTTCCTCGACGATATTGAGCAGGCGGCGTTCCTCCGGATCGGTGGTGCCGGCGGAAATCAGGCGGCCGTTCATCATTTCGGCCACTGCCTTGCCGCCGGCGGAGAGGGAGGACACCTTGTAGGCGGTGCCCAGTCCGATTACGCCGCCGACCCCGAGGGCGGTCCAGAGCAGGAGTTCGGGATGCCAAAGGCGCAGGGGCTCGGCCGCGGCCTGGCGGCGGTCTCTCGCTTCACTTGTGCTTGCGCCTGGGCGGGCGGGCTCGGCCATGCCGTCTGCCTCAGCCTGGTCAATCAGGGTCAGGCCGAGCGCCAGTACCAGATAGAGCGCAGCGACAATGGCCAGCACGGCCATGACATAGTAGACGACCAGCTTCCTGGTGCGCTTGCGGGCATCTTCCTGATGTTCGAAAAAATCCATTTCAGGAGAAGGAAACCTTGACTGCCTCGCGCTCTTCCGGCGCCTGGATTTCGAACAATTGCGCCGGACCGAAGCCGAAGGGGTTGGCGAACAGCACATTGGGGAAGGTTTCGCGGGTTGTGTTGTAGGTCATGACCGCGTCGTTGTAGGCCTGTCGGGCGAAGGCCACCTTGTTCTCGGTCGAGGTCAGCTCCTCGCTCAGTTGCATCATGTTCTGATTGGCCTTGAGATCGGGGTAGGATTCGACCAGGGCAAACAGTCGGCCGAGTGTGCCGGTCAGTCCGGCCTCCGCCCCCATCAGCCCCTGCATGGCCTGCGGATCGCCGGGGTTGGCGGCGGCTTTCTGGCCGGCGGTGGCGGCCTGGTTGCGGGCGGCGATCACCGCTTCCAGAGTTTCGCGCTCATGCTTGATATAGCCTTTGGCGGTTTCGACCAGATTGGGAATCAGGTCGTAGCGACGCTTGAGCTGGACGTCGATCTGGGCAAAGGCATTCTTGTAGCGATTGCGCAGAGCGACCAGGCGGTTGTAGATTTTGATTGCCATGATGACCAGAACAAACAGAATGGCCAGAATAATGATTAATGCGTACATCGGAATCTCCTTGGACGGTTTTTGCGTTGTTGACGCGGTTTGTGGTCTGCGACCTTCCACGTTGTCGCAATATAGTTCTGATTAATGCGTCTGCCAAGCCGGGTGGCTGGCAATTCGCCAAACTACTTAAACAAGATGCTCTGAACTCAAGAGTAAAAGTCGTTTTTGGAGCGGGTCGTCAGCCCACACCAAATCTAATTTTTCAATTGCCCCAGGGTCGCCCTTCGGTCGCCCCTGGGCTTTTGAATTGTACCGGGGCTCCGCCCCGAAGGCTCCACCCCGGCGGGGTGATCCAAGCCAGGAGCCTGGGGTC
>SLSR01000113.1 GCA_007130365.1 Lentisphaeria bacterium | reverse complement strand
CTGATGACGCCAAGCTCGAAATCCAGACGCTCAAGCAATTGCCGCTGCTCTTCGGTCAGGCTGTCCATCGGCTGCCTCGGGTTGAAGCGATAGCGTTCCGGGATGTGATCCAGGCAGATGTCGCGCAAGTACTGCTCGCGCGAGGTCTCCCGGGGCACTGAGAACACCGGATAATGGTTTTCCGCCTCCTCGCCCAGCCGCAGCGGCACGTTGCAGCGTTCGGCCACGGCCAGGGTATTGCGCAGGGCGTCCGGCCGTTCGCCGAACAGTCTGGCCATTTCATCGCCGCTTTTGAGGTAGAACTGGTCGCCGTGATAGCGCATTCGGCCGGCATCGTCAAGTGCGGCCTGGGTGCCGATGCAGAGAAGCACGTCGTGAGCCGCCGCATGGCTTTGCTCAAGATAATGGACGTCGTTGGTGGCCACGACCGGCAGTTCGTATTCCCGGGCCAGGCGCAACAGGGCGCGATTGGCGGTATTTTGCTCCGGAATATTGTGATCCTGGATTTCGAGGTAGAAGCGGTCGCGGCCGAAGATGTCCAGGTATTCCGTCAGCGCCTGGGCGGCGCCGGTCTGGTTGTTTTCGATTATGCAGGCGGGGATTTCCCCGGCGATGCAGGCGGAAAGAGCAATCAGGCCATCGCTGTGCTCGGCCAGGGCGCGCTTGTCAATGCGCGGCTTGTAGTAGAAGCCTTCGAGCCAGGCCAAAGAATTGAGTCGGCACAGGTTGCGATAGCCCGTCGAGTTTTCGGCCAGCAGCACCAAGTGGTAGCCCTGGGTATGCGGCCCCTGCTGGCCGCGTTCCTCGCGGTCGCCGGGCGCCACATAGAATTCACAGCCGAGCAGAGGCTTGACCCCGGCCTGGTGCATTTCCTGATAAAAGGCGATGGCTCCGCTCATGTTGCCGTGGTCGGTGCAGGCTACCGCCGGCATCTTGAGTTCGGCGGCGCGGCGCGCCACGTCGCCGATCTTGCAGGCTCCGTCAAGCAGGCTGAAGTCGGTGTGCAGGTGGAGGTGGACGAATTCGGTCGGCATGACGATTTCCCGGGCTATTGGCTTGGCGGTTGCAGGACAGAAAATACTTTAGCTCCGGTTGTCGACAATCCAAACAAAAAAAGCGTCCGCCGATGAAATCATCGGCGGACGCGATTGGGACTATTTCGGATTGGGACGGATTACCGATTGAAGTCGGGCATTCCGCGCACCGGCTGTTCGCGGATCGGTTGTCCGCCCGGATCGACCAGGCGGGCGGTGACGAAGATCAGCAGATTGCGCTTTTCGGTTCTGGAGCCGCGGTTGCGGAACAGGCGTCCGAGCAGGGGAATGTCGCCGAGGAAGGGAACTTTGTCCTCGAACTCCTCTACCGTCTCCCTGATCATGCCGCCGAGAACCACGGTCTCCTGGTTGTAGACGATCACCTGAGTCTCGATCGTGCGAGCTTCGATAATCGGCATTTGCGCCTTGAACTCGACGGTTCTGTCGCCCGTGGTAACCGTGGTGTTTAAACTGGTGTCGTAGCCGATGAACTCAATCACCTGGGGTCGCAGCTCGAGCCCGATGGTATAGCCGTCGGCCTCGACCGTCGGGGTCACTTCAAGCAGGACGCCGATGTCGCGGGCGTCGCCGAAGATCGGAGTCGAGGGGGTGATGACCGGAACCCGATCGTCACCAGAACCTTCGAAAGAGAGTTCCGGCTCACTCCAGTCGGTCGGGAAATAGCGTTCCTGAACCATGCGGATCAAGGCCGTGTTGCCGGAAGTGGTGGTGACCTTGGGGGCGGACAGAACGTCGGCATTGCCCTTCTGGGCGAGTGCGTGCAGAATCACGTCCAGCTCCAGGCCGCCAAGGATTGCGGTCGCCTCCAGAATATTGCTGGCCTGACCGACTCCCAGAGCCTGGGAGATGGTGCGGATTCCGGTCGCCAGATTCGCCTGGTTGATGTCGACGAATTCCATCGACTTCCATCTCCCGATCTCCTCGACCCGGTTGCCGCTGGAGGACACGAAGGTCTCGGGGAAATACTGGTATTTGTCCGGATGCCCCATTCGTCTGCGACTTGGCGGGGGTTCGCCGTCGATAAAGCTGCCGCCTTCATAGAGGTTGCTTCCATGCATCATCCATTGCAGCCCCAAACCTTCAAGGTCGCGCTGGAATACTTCGACGAATTTGGCTTCGATGGTCACCTGCGAACGCCGCACGTTGATTTGCTCGAGGATACTCTCGATCTGCTGAATGTTGCGTTCGGTATTGCGCACGATAAGGGTGCTGATGCGCTCGTCGTAGGCGACGCTGGAGCCCTCGGGGAAGGATACTCCGAGATTGCGGAAGTAGGCGCGAATGTCAGTGGGGTCGGTGGCCTCCTGCTGCTGCTCGGCAGCGCCGAAGCCCCAGTCGCCGTCGTCCATGGCTGCCGGTTGCCGGCCGCCCCGGAAGATGCCGGCACGAACCGGGAAGAAGCGGGTGACCAGTTCGCCCTGCGGCAGTTCGCGGTCGGAAATGATCACGGCGTGCGGTTCAATGTGAAATCTCAGGTTGGCCGACAGGCAGACATAGCGAATCGCCGCTTCCATGGTGACATTTTCGAGGTTCAAGGTAAGGTTGCCGCGATCCTGCGCCGCCGGCTGAGCCGGCTGCGCCGGTTGAGCCGGCCGGCCTGGCGGTACTGGCGGGGCGTCCCAGTCGCCGAAGTCGCCGAAGTCGTCGAAGTCGCCGAAGTCGTCAAACTGTTGGGCCGGAGCCGGGCGATCGGCGGCCTGGGGAGCGCCGGTCAGGTGGAGTACGATGTTCACACCTTCGCCGGTCGGGTCGTGCTCCTTGCTTCTTTGTTGCAGAAAGCGCACCACCTGGTGAATCGTCGCCTCTTCGAAGTCGATGCGCGGGAACACGATGTCCTGGAGTCTTTGCCGGATTTCGGCGTCGGTGCGGACGCGTTCGATCGGAGTGCCGGGCTGAATTCGCTCATCGCGCTCGAGCGGACGCAGCGGCTGCGACCATTTCCAGCCGGACTCGGCCAGCAGCTCTTCGCGCAGCGCCAGCCGCCGTTCATCGGCGGCTTCCTGCAGTCTTTGCGAGATGCGGCGCAGCCAGCGGGTGGCTTCAATCGAGTAGGGGTCGCGCAGCAGGACTTGTTCGAAGGTGTCTTTGGCCTGCATATAGCGTTGGTGGTTGTAGTAGACCTGACCCTGTTCGAGCAGTACGGCGATGTCGTAGTCTCGTTCGGCCTTGTCGGGATCGACCGCGTCGGGGGCGGTGGCGGCCTTGAATTCCACTTGCTCGCGCAAGGCGGTCAGGCGCTGGTCCAGGCGGTTGAGTTCGTCGCGCGGGGCGCCTTCGACATTGCGGGCCCGACGCAGGATGTCGCGGGCTTCCTCCCACTGTTCCAGGTTGGCCGAGGCCCGGGCCTGATCCATCAAATCCTCGATCCATTCCTGGTGCGCGTTGTGGATCAGGCTGTCGACTTGACTGACCCGGCGCTGGATGTCGGGCGCGGTACGGCTGACTTCAAGCAGCATCTCCCGGGTCTTCCGGTATTCGGCCACCGCCTCTTCATGGCGACCCTCGCGCAAAGTCCGATTGGCCTGTCGCAGTTGTTCCTCGGCCAGCAGAAGTTTTTCCTGCCGCCGCACCATCTCCTGACGCGACAGATCCTCGACCTCCGGCTCCATGGCCTCTTCATCGTGCGCGACGACTTGCGGTTCGGCCGGGTCGTCGACCGCGACTTCTGCCTCCGGTTCGGCTTCGACGGCAGTCTGGGTCACTGGCTGTTCGACTGCGGGCGACGTCTCGTCGGGCTGATCGAAATTCCAGATGTCGTCGAGCTCCACTTCGGCATCCTGGCCGCGCAGGACTGGACTGAAGATTGACGCAGTCGTGAAAATCGCGACAACGACGATCCTGGAAAAGGTTTTCTTGGCAGCAACTTTAATGGTTTCTTGCATTGGATCCTCCAATTGTTTTGGAATTGTCACAATAAATTAAAAAAAGTCAAATCAATATTTAATATGGCGAATGTATTCGCCTTTTCGCAAAAGTCCAGTCGCCGGTTGAAAATAAATGATTTCTGGCGATTGAATTCGCATCAATTGGCGAGGGTGACCACAGTCTACCATGCCTGATCCAGCATTTCAGGCGGCATGCCTCGGGGGTCGAACCTGTCCGGAATTGAACCAGGCCGCAATCCTCCGGGCATCGCCTGGGGCGAATCTGTCGGCCGTGGTCGGATGCGGACGGGCTGGGCTTCCGGCTGCCCTTCCGGCCTGAGCAGAACCAGGTTTTCGCTTTGCACTTCGATCGAATAACGCCGCGGGGTTCCGTTGAGATCCGGCACGGTCAGAATTTGATTGCTGTCAACCGCGAGGTTGCGGGCAATTCGCGGGTCGCGCGGATCGGTCAGCAGAAAGCGGACTCGCCTCGGGCCGACAAAGGTCTGCTGGCCGCGGATCAGAACCACTCGGCGTTCGCCGGGGCCGACCAGGGTCACTTCGGAAACATCGATAGTTTCTTCCACGTTCAGTTGCGGGTTGAAGACCGTTTCCTCTTTGCGGTGAACTTCGGCGATCGTATATTCCACCCCTCGCACGCGGATTGAGTCGCCCTTTTGGGTGAACCTGGTTCGGCGTTCGCCGGTTTCATCGTAGACTTCGATTTGCAGGTCGACCCGCTCCGGGGGCTCTCCCGGGATCGCGGTGACGCGCCGCAGCACGGCGCCGAAAGGCTGGCGGGAAATGCCAACCAGGAACAGGCGCCGGGACAATGGAGTGGGCGGCGGCAGGTCGGGGTCGTCGATTACTTGCGCCGCCGCGTCGCCCTGGTCGGTACCGCAATATGGGCATACTTCAGTGTCGACCGGCAGCCAATACGAGCAGGCCTGGTTGACGCACCAAATCAGGGAGGGCGGGCGGATCAGGGAAGCCCTGCCTTGCCGTTCCACCCGGCTCCAGGCGGCCCGGTCAGCTTCGAGCAGTTGCTCGGCATTGAAATTTTCCCGTGCCAGCTCCTCCATGCGCTCCCCGGATACCGGCCCGGGCTCGGCATGCGTCACCTTCTCCTGCAAGTTGGCGACTCTCACAAACAAGTGCAGACCCCAAATACATACGGCGAGCACGAAGACCGCCAACAGTATCTTGTCGTAGTGTTTCTTTAAAAAACGCAAGGCTTCAATTCTCCTGCTCAGGTTTGAATTCAATAAAGTGAATCGGGATCATGGCCGTCATGGAGTCGCGGGCGAGTACTTGGCGCTGTTCTCTGGTCAATTGGCTTCGGGCTGGCTCTCGGGGTTGGCCTGGCGACACGGTGGCGCGCCGCGTTCTCCGCGGGAAGGCCGCCATGTCCGGCGCGCCGAGGAAAGGATCGTCCCAGTCCATGGGCTCGCGACCAGGCATTCTGGTTGGAGTCGAGCCACGCTCGACCGTTCCGGTTTCCACTCCCCCCGCCTCCCATTGAAAATAGGGAACGACAAAATAGTAGTCTTGATCGCCGTGGATTGCTTTGATCAGGTTTTTGACGGCGCCGAGAGAGCCTCTCACTTGCAGGTTGAATCGGGTGACCACATAGTCGTCGCGGCGAACTTGCCTGATGCCGGCCGGTCGGGCAAACGCGATGAGTTCGTCTATCTTGCTCTCCGCCACCAGTTCGAGCAGTCTTTCGGCCAGCCTCATCTGGCTGGTCAAGGCAGGCACTTCGCGCGTGGCCTCCGGTAGTCCCGGAGCCTGCAACACTTGCTGAAAGGAAAAGCCGCGAGCCTGTTCGTTGATGGCAATGTTGCTTCCCTGCAAGAGTTCAGTCATTCGGCGAACTCTAAGGCCAAGATGGTTCTTGGCCTGAACCGCGGTCATCTCGGGCACTTGCAGCTGGGAGCGACTTTCCAGGCTGTCACGCAAACTCGCCAGTTCGGCTTGGGCAATCTGCAAGTTTTCGCGGGCGATCTGCAGGTTGGTTTCATTGATCCCGAATCTCTGGCGCGCCAGGCTGTCGAAGAAGGCGGTGTGGTCTTCGAACTGCCGACGGCTTTCCTGCGCATGCCGCGCATGCCGGTTCGAAATCATGAAGACAACACCGGCCGCGACCAGGGTGACGGCCAGAAAGATGATGAAGCCAAGGTTTTTCTTAAGCATATTCTAGTACTCCAAATCGAGCGGCGTTTCTAACATAGCCCGGATGGTGAATCGTCGCAAGTTGAGAACCTGGTCGGAAACCTGGTAGTCTTCGAAACCGGTCTCTTCCGCGACAAACCACGGCGACTGCTGCAGGCGAGCCAGGAAAACCTGTTCCGGCCCCTGGCCGCCGCCGGTGGCGGCTGCGGCGGGCGGACTTTCCGGGAGGGTTTGCGGGATCGGCAGGTCGATCCCCGGCAGGTCGATTTCCCGTCCGGGTCTCGAATCTTCCCGGTTCAGGTCTGCCGAGACCAGGCTGCTGCCGCGAATTACCAGGCCGACTATACGGCCTTGCGGGCCGGGTTCTTCGGTCTCGACTTCGGTTGGCATGGTTTCATCGTAATAGCCCAAGTCGTGGTAGTCCAAGTCGTGCTCTCTCGGCATCGTCATTCGACCGGGCATGCCGGGCGCCATCGGGGCGCGGCCGGGTCGGCCGGGATCCATGCCTTGGTCGGGCGGCTGCTCCCAGATCGGCCGGAACTCGACGATCCAGAGCAGCTCCGGCACTTGCTGCTCGACGGCGTTGGCCACTCCCACCCATTGCTCGCGCCGCTGCAGCAATTGCCGCAGGCTATCGTACTTGGTTCGCACCTGGCTGATCTGCCGTTCGACGTCCGTGATTTCGCGCTGCTTATGTTCCAGCTCGGATCGCTGTCCTTGGAGTTGCGCCAGCTTGGGCTCGTAGATTTGCACCTTCTGCAGATTCGCCACCAGGGAGAAGGCCAGCAAAAGCACCAGGCAGCAGGCGGCGCCGATCAAGTATGGCTTCTTTTGGTTGAGGGCGATCTGTCTTTTCAAACGTTCGGGCAGCAGGTTGACTTCGACCGGACAGGCGCCGCGATAGCGCAGGGCGAGGCCGATCAATTGACTGAAGTTGTGCGCCTTTTCCTCAAGCTGCTCCAGGTCAAGTTCGGAAGAGACCCGAATGACTTTGAAGGGATTGAAGTATTCGACTTCTATGCCCATTTTTTCGGCGAAAAAATTGTCCGCGTAATTGAGCACGGAAGAGCCGCCGGCCAAGTAGAGTCGGTGCGGCCTTTCTCCTTTTTGGTGCGAGCGGTAGAGGGTGATCGAGCGGTTGATTTCCCCGTGCAGGCGGGTCATCACTCCGCGAATGATTTTGGATACGGCGGCCGCGACTTCCGAAGCCGGGTCTTCGTAGGCCCCCCCCAGTCCGACAAAACCGTGCCGCAGCTTGATTTCCTCGGCTTCAGCCATGGTTACGCCGAGTTCCTTGGCGATTTGTTGCGTGATCGAGATTCCGGCGATCGGAATGGTGCGGGTGAAGAACTGGTTGCGGTCGACGAACATAAGGTTGGTGCTGCGCCCGCCAATGTCCAGAACCATGGTGCATTCATCGACTCCGATGCCGTTGGCGCGGGCTGCGTTGTAGGAGGCGCAGGAGGCGACGTCGACCAGGATGGGGTTCAGCCCCACGGCCTGAATCGCGGCCGTGATTTCGTCGACGATCTCATTCTTGATCACCACGAACATGACTTCGAGTTCTTCGGCTTCCGGGTTGGCGATCAACTGGTAGTCCCACACCACTTCCTCGATCGGGAACGGCACATTTTGACGCGCCTCGAACTCGACAATCTGTTTTACCCTGGTTTCCTGCCCGGAAACCGGCGGCAGCTTGACGAATCTGGTCAGGGCGAATTGGCCGGAGATCGAAACCAGGGCTCGCCGAGCCGTGAACGGCTGTTCTCCAAGCAGCCGATTGAGGGTCTGTTGGATCAGGAGACTCCGGTTGCTTTCGTCCAGCTCCTCGCCATACCCGTCGGTCGCGAACTGCGCCAAGGTTATGCGGTTGGCGGCATCGAACTCGAACTCCGTCAACTTGATCCCGGTCGCACCTATGTCTAAAGCTAAAACACGATTAGTTGTGGCCATAAAAAATACCAATCAATGATCAATTTTCGGTTTTGGGAATCATGTAGAACTCATAGTCAAGCCATTGAAAAGGAGTTCTGGGGGGGGGCAGCAGCCCGCCTTCGATTCGGGTAAGGGTCGGCGAACGCCACCAACCTTCGGGAACGCGGGCGCGACCCGGATTGAAGGTGTATTCGGCGACTCTCACGTTGCCAGCCATGATTTCAAGGTAGACCAGCATGTTGCGTGGATTGGGCGAGCGCCTTTCGCCAAAATAGCGCCGCAAGAGCTGCGGACGGACATAGACGGCTCCGTATTGGCTGACTCCGTGTTCGATCTCGACATAGGAGGTGGAGTTCTGCATGTATAGGCGGGGGGTTTCGCCGCCGTCGATCATGACATGCCAGTTGACGGTCAGTTCGTCGAGCCACTTATCGTCGCCGGCTTCGGTTTTCAGCACAACGACAAACTGCAGCCAGTCCTGACTGGGGCTGCGGGCGCGGGAGTGCGTTCGCTCGCCGAAGTTCGGAGTTCTTTGCGTATTGACTTCGACCCCCTCCACCGTGACTTGCGGAGGGCCGCCGGTTCGCGGGGCTCTTTGCGCCCAGGCCAAACTGGCGGTCAGTAGCGTGGCCACAATCAGGGCAGTCGACAGTGTTGCAGATCGTTTAGACTGTTTCATGATCTTCAGGCTCCTTGCGATCTTTTCGACAGTTTTTTGAAAAGTGTTTTTCGAAATGTGTTATTCTAATATTTATCGAAAATTGGAAAAGGCAAATCGTCTTGCTCTTTTTTTTTTAAGGTCAGCCGCGACGGGGGTTTGGATCCCAGCGAATGCGCTCGCCGACGGTTGGTCGCAAAGGCAGATGCGACCCCAGATTGGCGACCCGGAAGGCGTTGGCCACGGCTCGCGGCACGACCGCGCGCGCCGCTTCGACTTTCGACTTCATCTCGGTGGTGCGCGCCTGCATTTCCGTGTGGGCGGCGACGGCGGCGGCGCGGCGCATTTCGGCTCTGGCCTGAGCCACGCGCTTGTCCGCCATCGCCTGCACCGCCTGCAGTCGGGCACCGACGTTTTCGTCGACGCTGATGTCGGAGATGTCCATGGAGATAATTTCGAAGCAGGTGCCGCTGTCCAGGCCGCGATCCAGAACATATTGTGAGATCAGCTCGGGCGATTGTAGAATTTGCTTGTGGGAGTCGGCGGCGCCGATCACCGAAACTATACCTTCTCCGACCCGTGCCAAAATGGTTTGTTCGCCGGCTCCGCCGACCAGTCGGTCAAGTCTGGTGCGCACGGTAATGCGGGCGTTTGCGTGCAGGCGAACTCCGTCCCGGCAAACCCCGGCGATGTCGCGCTGTCCCGATCGCGGATCGGGACAGCTCAGCACCTTGGGGCTGACATGGGTGCGCACGGCATCCGCGATATCTCGACCGGCGAGGTCGATCGCCGCCAGCCGCCGAAAGTCGATGTCGATATTCGCCTTGCGCGCCCGAATCAGGGCGTCGGCCACCGCTTCGATGTCGCCGCCGGCCAGAATCTGGGATTCCACTTCGTCTACACTGACCTCGATTCCCGCCTTGGTCATCGAAATCATAACCTGCGCCACCAGCTCCGGTGAAACTCCGCGCAACTTCATAAACAGAAAGTCAAAGACCGAAATCGAAAGCCCGGAGGCCTTGGTTTGCAGCCAAAGATTGAAGAACATGGCGAAAATCATCAACGGCACTGCGATCAGTGCCAGCAGAAGAAGAGCCAGAACAATCAGAAAAACCTGCATGGCAGTTCGTCCTTTCCCCGCTCAATAGCGGGTCTGGTAGTTGGGTGCATCCTTGATCACCTTGATGTCGTGCGGGTGTGCCTCCTGCAAGCCGGCTCCGGTCACTCTGGTGAAGCGCGCCTGCGCACGCAGTTCCTCGAGCGACCGACATCCACAATAGCCCAGCGAGAAGCGAATGCCGCCGACGAACTGGTGCAGCACGTCGCCCACCCTGCCGCGGTAGGGAACCAGTCCTTCGATTCCCTGCGGCACCAGCTTTTCCGGTTCCGCGACATGGGCCTGGCCATAGCGCTCGCGACTGCCCGCGCCCGCTTTCATGGCGTCCAGGCTGCCCATTCCGCGGTAGGCGATGTAGGTGCGTCCCTGATGCAGAACCTTCTCTCCGGGACTTTCGTCGGTGCCGGCCAGTACCGACCCCATCATCACGCAGTCGGCGCCGACGGCCAGCACTTTCGCGATATCGCCGGAATATGCGATGCCGCCGTCTGAGATCACCGCAACCCGGCAACCGGCTTTGCGCAAGGCTCGGTCGACCTGGTAGACCGCGGTCAGTTGCGGCACGCCGACACCGGCCACCACCCGGGTGGTGCAAATCGATCCCGGGCCGATTCCGACCTTGACCGCGTCGGCGCCGGCCTGAGCCAGGGCGACGGCCGCCTCCCCGGTGGCGATATTGCCCGCCACCACGTCGACCTCGGTGAACTTTTGCTTGAGGGCGGCCACCGTTTCGACCACGCCCCTGGAGTGGCCGTGCGCGGTGTCGATAACCAGAGCGTCCACCGCCTTTTTCAGCAGCGCCTCGGCCCGTTCGTAGTCGTAGGGGCCGATGGCCGCTGCCACGCGCAGTTGGTGAAGATGGTCGCGGTTGAAGGTCGGTTTGATGTTGGAGGCCAGGGTCTGCACGTCGTGAAAGCTGTAGAGGCCGGTCAGCCGATAGTCCCGGTCGACGATCGGCAGTTTGCCGACCCGATGGCGCACCATGATTTCAAAAGCCTGGTCGGTGGTCGTGCCCGGCTCGGCCACGACCAGTTCCTCCACCCTGGTCATCACCTGGTCGACCGGCAGGTCGTAGCGGGTCAGGAATTTGAAGTCGCGGGCGGTAATGATGCCGGCCAGCCGCCCGTTGTCGTCGACTACCGGGAAGCCGGTGAAGTTATACTCGTTCTCCTCCTTTTCCGCGAGGATTTCGGAAACCAGCATGCCGGTACGGAAGACCACCGGATCGTCGATCAGTCCGTTAAGATAGTGCTTGACCCGCGACACTTCACGAGCCTGCTCCTCGACCGACTGGTTTTTATGGATCACCCCAATGCCGCCGGCCAGCGCCATGGCGATCGCCATTTCGCTTTGGGTGACGGTGTCCATGGCGGCGCTGACCAGGGGAATGTTCAAAGGCACCCGCCGACTGAAGGAGGAATCGACCTTGGCCTCGTGCGGCAGGAAGTCGGCATAGCGGGTTTCCAGCGACACGTCGTCGAAGGTCAAGCCCTCATAGCGGAAAGCGGCCATAAACTCGTCCATGTACCGATTTTCCATGCCGCCTGCTCTCCTTGTGATGGATTGCGCCGAGTCTTCGGCAATTCCTCGAATTTACGGTTCAACTTCTCCTGAGCCGATTGCGGCACAAGCCGATTTCCTGCCCTGCCTACGCCGTGTGATGATCGATGGCCCGCACGGTGATCGTCTTGCGGCCGTCCCGCAGTTCTTCGCCGCTGATGCCTTCCACTTCCGGATCTTCAGCCAAAGCGGCGTGAACAATCCTGCGCTCGGCGGCCGAATAGGGGCCCAGTTCCTTGCTGCCGCCCCAGCGCCGCAGTTCCTTGGCCAGGTCCAAAACCATTTTGCGCAATTGTTCCTCGCGCTCCGAGTTAAGTCGCGGCTGGCCTGGCTCGCGCGGTTGGCGCTTGGTCTCCGGCGGCCTTGGTTCGTCGCCGGCGCCCTTTTCCCGATCGCGGCTGCCGCCGTCGACATCGATCGCCACATTGACCGCTCCTTTGAATTGCTGGGAGAGGGCGCAGTTAAGCAGGTATTCCAGGCTTTCGACGACCCGGCCGCGACGGCCGATCAGCCGTCCCGGTTCGTCGCTGCTCAGCTCGACCACCGTCTGCCCGTCTTCGCGCTCGCCAATTTTAACTTCGGCGGAAAGCCCGATCAGGGAGATTAAGTTGGACAGGATCGAGGTCGCCATTTGTCTTTCTTCTTGGTTCAATGCCATGTCTAGCTACTCCTGTGCTTCCTTCTGGTTTTCTCCGTGTCGTATAATCGCATGCTGTAAAATAGTCAGCACCTGATTGGTTGTCCAATACAAAGTCAGACCGGCGGGCATGCTGTAGAAGAGGAAAATAAAGAAAAAACTCATGAACATCATCATTTTTGCCTGGTTCGGGTCGGCGCTGGTCGGGGTCAGCTTGTGTTGCAGCATCATGCTTGCCCCCATCAGCAGGGCGAAGGGGCGGATGGGCAGGCCGAAGGGCATAAAGGCCAGGGTGTCCGGCCGCGACAGATCGACCACCCAGAGGAAGCTGCTCTGGCGCAGCTCGATGGCGCTGCGCAGGGTGTTGAACAGGGCGAAGAAGATCGGAATCTGACACAGCATCGGCAGGCAGCCGCCAAGTGGATTGACTTTGTGTTCGCGATACAGCGCCATGATTTCCCGGTTCATGGTTTGCGGGTCGGCCTTGTGCTTTTCCCGAATTGCCTTGACCAGCGGCTGCACTTTTTGCATCTTGCGCATCGACAGCGTGCTTTTCCTGGTCAGTGGCCAGAACAGAATTTTAATGATCAGGGTGACCACAATAATCGCCAGGCCGTAGCTTAGGCCGATCCCGCGCAGCCACAGCAGCGTGCGCAGAATGCCGGTTGCCACCGCCCCCATCCAGCGGGCTCGCCCGAAGAAGAAAAAGTCCATGCCGAGCACTGAAGTCAAGCCTGGCCCCAGCTCGCGAATTCGATAGTACTCCTTGGGGCCGACATAGATCTCCAGGTGAATTTCCGTTTCCTCGCCCGCCGCCAGAGTCGCGGGCGGCAGCCGAACCGCACCGTAAATCCAGTTCTCCTCCTCTCCCCCCGGCTCGAAGCGGTCGAAGACCACTCCGGAGAAGGGTTGTCCCTGCGGGCTTCGCATAAAGAACATGAAGTATTTGTTGTGAACCGCCAGCCATTCGGTGGCGGTGGCCGCCAATTCGGCCTTTTCGCGTTCCTTCAGCCGCTCGATGTTTTTTTCGTTGTAGCGCCGCGCCCGTCCCTCGCCGGCCGGCAGGAAATCCACTCCGAGATCCATCATGCCGACGCGTTGCATGCGGGGGCCGCCATCGCCGTTGCCGTCCGGGCGCAGACCGCCGCCGGCCACCGCCAGCTCGCTCAGGCTAAGATTCAGTTGCGAAAGATTGCGCAGCTCGATCCGATAGTCGACCATATACTCCTGGTCGGCGCGAAAGCGCCATTCCTCGACGGTTTCGAGTCCGGATTCGTAGACCGAGGATAGAACCAAACCGGTGGCGTCGCTTTCCAAAACTCGCCGTTCGACCGCGCTTTCCGGCAGCAGCAGTGACGCCAGGGGGAAGCGTCGGCTTCCCAGTTCGACAAAGCCTTCCGGCTCGGCGTCAACTGCGGAGTACTCCAAGTATTGGCGCAGAATTGCCCGGACAATTCCGCCGTGCCGGTGGTCGATTGCCAGGTCGAGCATTTTCCGGTCGCTGAGGATGGTTGCTTCGACCTCGTCTCTTGCCGGATCGCGTGGAAAGGATCGGAACATGCCCGGCAGGGCGAGGGGTTCCGGAGCCACCGGCCTTTCCTCGGCCTTTGGCGGGGCGGGGACGGGCGGGGTGGGCTCATCGGCTTGCGGTTCGGCTTCCACGGTTTCCGGCGGCTCGGGCGGCGACGGCGACGGGGGCGGGGTCTGGCTGCCGACCTTGACATACCATAGCACCAGCAGAAAGAGGCAGAGCCCGACAACGATATAGGTTTTTCTGTCCATTAAAGTCTCTGTTCCGATTCGTGCAGGCGATTGGTTTCGACGGTAAAGTCAAGTTTGCAGTCCGGTGTCGGCACCGGGTCGTGCAAGGCTCCGCGATAAAATGGATGGCACCGCAGCACCCGCCACAGGGTCAGGCGCAGCCCGCGCCAGAACCCGAAACGCCGAAACGCGGTTTCGGCATAGGCCGAGCAGGTTGGGCTGAACCGACAGCAGGCGGGCTTCAGTGGCGACAGACACACCCGGTAGACCCGAATCAGGAATACCGCGACGCTTCGGCCGACTCCGAGCCTTCTTTGTGTCGATGCGGAAAGCATGAGGCTCTGCCTATTCCAGTCGCCAGCCGGGCGATCCATTTAAAGCTTGCAAGGTGCGTCGCAAGTCTTTCGCCACCGCCGGGCTTTTGGCATGTTTAATCGGTTGCCGAGGGCGCAGCACCAGCCAGGCCTCGCCGAACTCCGGCAATATCTGCCGGCAAGCCTCCCGCACAAGACGCCGGGCACGGTTGCGCTCCACCGCCTTACGGCTGAAATAGCGGGATACGACAATCGCCACCCGGCGCCCGGGCTGGCGCGCCGCCGCAATCTGGACTGCGCAATAGCGTCCTGCCCGATTCCGGCCGCTTTGCCGAATATAGGCGAAGTCGGTTTGTCGCCGAATCCGAGTGGCGCGTCGCAAAATTCTCTTTCGACCGGTTTTCAAAAGCAACTTAGGCGCTCAGTTGTCGGCGTCCCTTGCGCCGCCGCCGCCGAATGATCGCGCGACCGCCGCGGGTCGCCATGCGAGCCCGAAAGCCCAGCTTGCGTTTGCGCGAACGATTGGATGGTTGAAAGGTTCTTTTCATTCTGTCGATTCCTGAATTTTCATGGCTTGCATTGCCGGTTCCAAAGTTTATGGCCGATGGTTCGGCCGGACGCAGGCAAAAAATTAATTTACCTGCACAATCGCAGGATTCAACCCGAATCGCAATCGAAGTCTTTTTTGCGTTTGCCGGCAAAGCGCAACCGCCCTGTGGCTTAAGGGTGACGGCTTGTTTTCGTTTTTTGCCCGGGGTATATTAAATTTTGCGAAAAAATCAGACAGGCTTGGCTTGAACATTGTTCAGGCTGGGTTTTTACAAGGAGAATTTGACAATGGTGAAAAAGTTGGACAGACTGCCGGGGTTCCGTCGGCGTTCGGGGCCGGTTTTGCTGGTGATTATGGACGGCGTGGGCTACGGCCGCTTCGATGAGGGCGACGCGGTGCGCAGCGCGCTAACCCCGAATCTTGACTGGCTGCACGAGCATTGTCCGGCCACCAGCCTGCAGGCGCACGGCACGGCGGTCGGGCTGCCGAGTGACGAGGACATGGGCAACAGCGAAGTCGGCCACAATGCGATCGGCGCCGGCCGCGTGGTGGCGCAGGGTGCGAAGCTGGTCAACCAGTCGATCGCCGAAGGCGCCATGTTCGAGCAGGAAACCTGGAACAAGCTGGTCGACAATTGCCTGGAACACGGTTCCGCGCTGCATTTCATCGGTTTGTTTTCGGACGGCAACGTACACAGCAACATCAATCACTTGCGAGCCATGCTCGAGCAGGCGGCCGAGCGCGGGGTGCAGAAGGCGCGAGTGCATGCTTTGCTCGACGGTCGCGATGTGGGAGAGACTTCCGCTCTGGAGTATGTGGAACCGTTCGAGGAGTTTCTGCGGGAGCTGAACGGGGCGCGCGGCACTGACTATCGCATCGCGTCGGGCGGCGGCCGCATGCATATCACCATGGATCGCTACGGCGCCGACTGGTCGATGGTCGAGCGCGGCTGGAGTACGCATGTCCACGGCGAGGGGCCGCAGTTCTCCTGCGCTCGCGAAGCGATCGAGAAACTGCGGGCGGAAAGCGGCGCGATCGACCAGGATCTGGGCAATTTCGTGATCGCGGAAAACGGCGAGCCGGTCGGCCGCATTCAGGATGGCGATTCGGTGATCTTCTTGAAGCGCTGCT
>SLSR01000195.1 GCA_007130365.1 Lentisphaeria bacterium | reverse complement strand
CAGGTTTCAGGTGTCAGGAGAGAATAATGGCAGAAAGCACCTATCCTGAATAATTCACGAAGCCAGTGTGGTGCAGATGTGCGGCGGAAGGCATGTGGAGGAAGACCACGTCGCGTACGGATCATAACGTGCGCTGTGCCCCTCTGGACGGCCTGAAATCCGAAACCCGAAACCTGAAACCAAGCTGTTACCCACAAAATCTAAGAAAAAACTATTAGCAACCCATTCGTTTTGAGAAAGAGCCATTATATTTATGCGACCCCGCCACATCGTCAAAGCTCGTAACAAAACCTGCTTCAAGGGTTGAAGCCGGAAAGTTTGGGGCGGGCTTCCAGCCCGCCAGTGATCATGATTTTACCTGGGGTCGCGCTTCGCTTGACCCCAGGCTCTTGGCTTGGATCACCCCGCCGGGGTGGGATTTTCGGGGCGGCGCCCCGGTACAAATCAAAAGCCCAGGGGCAACCGAAGGGCGACCCTGGGGGAAGCGAAGAAATAAATTTAGCGGGCTGGAAGCCCGCACCAAGCAAAAAGGACGATTAATATCACGGCCAGAACATCTGACTGCCGTTATGCAGTTGTCGCTCTATTTCAGGACAGGGCCGACAAACCGTCAGACTCTCAACAAATAGCTGGCAACAGCGATCATACCAAAAAAAGCGACAGCCTGAGCGACCACCACCATCAGAAAGGCATCGGGCCAAAAATCGGCATCAGTCCACCGACAGATCAATATAAACATTACCACCGGGCTAAGAATCCAGCCGACTCCCGGAACCATGTCGCAGAGACCGGTAATCGCGGCGATTATAAGCATTGCGGCAAAGGTGCCGTCAACTCCGGTCAACTTCATCCCAGCCCACAAACAAACCGCGAAGATTACGGTTATCGCCAAATACACGACTGCTATTTCGAGAATTTCCATAATCCGTGTCGCCCTTTCTGCGGTTCCCCATACCAATCGGCGAATAGCCCGTCAGGTGCGATAATCGGCATTGATTTTCACATATTCATACGACAGGTCGCAGGTCCAGACCGTAAATTCACCCTCCCCGACCCCGAGGTCGAGCTCGATCTTCAGCTCGCGGGCCGCCACCGCCCTCTCCTGCTCGGACACCGGGGTTCCGGCATCCAGGCCACCGCGCACAACCGGCAACCCCTGATAGTCTAGGTTGACGCGGTCGGATTGCAGGCGGGCGCCGGAATAGCCGGCCGCCGCCAGAATCCGTCCCCAGTTCGGATCGCCGCCGAACCAGGCGGTCTTGCACAGGGCGGAATTGGCGATCGCCTCGGCACAGGCGCGGGCTTCGGAATCGGTCGCCGCGCCATAGACCCGCAGCTCGACGAACTTGGTCACGCCTTCGCCGTCCAGCACCATCTCCCGAGCCAAGTGCCCGACCAGCCAATTGAAGGCCGCGATAAAGGCGTTGGCCTGCGGATGGTTCGCGTCGAGTTCGCGGTTGGCGGCCAGGCCGTTGGCCAGAACCAGAAAAGTGTCGTTGGTACTGGTGTCGCCATCGACCGTGATCCGATTGAAGGAAAGATCGAGAGCCTGTTCCAGGCAATCATCCAGGAAGCCCTGAGATATCCTGGCGTCGGTGGTGACATAGGCCAGCATGGTCGCCTGATTTTTCGGCCCGACCAGCTTGGGCGCGATCATGCCGGCGCCCTTGGCCATGCCGCCGATGGTCACGGTGGTGCCATCGATCGCAAGGGTCGCCGCCGCCGCTTTCGGCCGGGTGTCGGTGGTCATGATGGCGGCCGCCGCGGCCGCGCCGCCGGCGCGGTCAAGGGCGGCCGCCGCCAATTCAATGCCCCGCATGATTTTATCCATCGGCAGCGGCACGCCAATCCGCCCGGTCGAGCCGATCAAGACCTGATTGACCGCCAGCCCCAGGCGAGCCGCCACCGCCACGGCCGTGGCTTGCGCATCCCGCAGGCCGACCTCGCCGGTACAGGCATTGGCATTGCCGCTATTGACGAAAACCGCCCGCAACCGGCGATTTTCCGCCAGCAACCGCCGCCCGTGCACAACCGGCGCGGCCTGAAAGCGATTGGCGGTAAAGGCGGCACTGGCCAAGGCCGGGCATTGACTGACCAGCAGGGCGCAGTCGGGCTTGCCGCTCTGCTTCAGGCCAGCCGCCACCCCGGCCGCGGCAAAGCCTTGCGGACTGGTCACGCCGCCGTGTTCAATTATCGAAAAGGGCGACATTGCGGCTAATCCTGAAGGGTCGGCAGAGTCCAGTCGTAGAGGATGGCCGCCTGTTGCAGAGAATCAGCGTCGGCGACTTCCACATGGCCATCGACAAAGGCGACATTGAACCGACCCTTCCCGGGAGTCGGCGGCTCGGCGATCAGCACGGTTTGCGCCGGATCGGCAAATCCATCCACAAGCTGCCCCTGTCCGAAGTAGAGATAGGACACCTCGGATTGCTCGATCAAAGAGGGATCGAGATAATTCATCTCGAACAATTGCTCGAGGGATTCGGGAAATTTCCCATTGTGATCCATGGCGTATATGTGGCAGCCGAGCGCCAGTTGCCGGAGTATGCTCATGCCATGGACTTCCTGCGCCCGTTCCCGCGCCGTGGCAAAGGCGGGCAAGGCCATGCCCGCGACCATGGCGGGCACCGCGACCACCGGCAGCAGAACCAGTTGGCGCAGGCTCTGAGTATTGTGCGAATCGATCGTCCAGCCGTGCGGGTTCACCGTGGTAACGCTGACCGCAACTTGATCGCGACTGCCGAACCACTCCATCATTTGCTCGAACAACTCCTGCATCTCCTCCGCCTCCTCGTCCTCCCGGGTGAGTCGTTGAATGAAATCATAGTACTCCTCCATCAGCTCGGGGGCAAGATAGGAAAAGCCGGTGCCGGCTCCCGGCAGCCCGGTTCGCAACCGGTTGAACTCCGGATCGGCAAAGAGCGAAGGCGCCTGCCCCCGATTGACCGCGACAATGGCCTCCGCCAACTCCCTGGTCGAGGCGACCACCAAGTAGTCGCCGAAGCGAGCCAAGGTCGGGCTGAGCGGCCACTGTTCGTCCACCGGCAGTTCGATCGTGCGCAACCGGAGCTGTTCCCGGTCAAGCCGCGCCACCGGCATCGGCGAGAAGTTCAGCAGAGTGTCGAGCACCTGAAAAATCTCGTCGTCTTGACAGCCCAGCAGAAAGGCCAGCTCCAAATGGGGAATCTCGATTTCCCGATCCTCGACCGGGATTTGCAGGCGCCGCTCGCGATCCATCGTGACCACCCAGCCCATGTCGCCATTGACCGAGGCGAACATCTTCTCGAAGTCGAAGCCCATCTGGCGCGTGGTCAGCAGCCAGTCCGCCATGGCCTGGCGCGCCTGCGGCAAGTCGCTGGTTTCGACCTGATTCTGCACCCAGGAAAACAAAGTCGACAGGTCGAACACGCCATAGGAGGCAAGAACCGTGTTTTCCGGAAAGACCATGAACGATTCCAGCGGTCGGTTGACCGAGCCGCCAAGCCGCCAAAGCAGGCCGGGCTCGGCCATCGGCTGACGGTCGAAGACCATGCGGTTGCGGAACAGCCGGCCGTCGACCCGCTTCGAACTCATGCCGACGGCATTCAGCTCGGGCAGACCGCTTTCGGCCAGAGACGAAAGGAGCAGGGAGACCACCCCCTGGGCCAATGCAAAGTCCTCGCCCTGCTTCTCCTCCTCCGGGATCACGGTCAGCACGGCCTGCCAGAACTGGTCGAGCTTGTCCGGCAGACCGCGCATGAAGTCCTCGCCATTGACCACCAGCAGGAAAACCCCGCCGGCATCAAGATTTTCCATGACCCGGTCGAAAACCGCCTGCTCCCTGGCCGCCTTGGCAGCATTCGAATCAAGCGCCGCCAAAGTGGCGAGCAACGCTACTGCCAGACCCAACCTGCAACTTGCCTTAAGCATTGTATTTGGTTCCTTGTTCTTCAGACTGTGCTTCCGCTTCACTGTCTCCCGCAGCCGGCGCTTCCGCCTTGTCGCCGTCCACCATCTTCTGGGTGTTCTCGGCAATGCGGAAGACGACCAGAATCAGTTCCAGCCAAATGCGGGCGCCGAGAACATAGAGCAGAAAGGCGATCGGGGTCAGAACAATTCCAATCAGGCCGCCGACTACCGAGCCGCTGGCCAGACCGCTGACCAGAACCATAATGGCCATGATCGCCGCCAGCACAATCGCGATAATAAACAGAATCTTGACAATCTTCACCGTTATGAACTGAGAAAACGAGAGGTCGAACAGAGCCGTCAGAAAATCTTTGGGATCCTTCATTTCGCTCATCTTTACATACCCTTTCTTTTTTGTTTGTTTCTTTCTCTCTCTTCCGGCATCGGCCTGGCCGCCTCTGGCGGCTCAGCCAAACGGCCGGTTGAGGCCATAAAAAAATACCGTCCCT
>SLSR01000166.1 GCA_007130365.1 Lentisphaeria bacterium | reverse complement strand
AGTCGGGCGGGAAGGACTATACACCTTTAATTACAATATGCCGCACAACAAACTGCCGCGTAGCGGCTTACTTGAACAAACGGATGCACTGGACGCTCATTCTTCGCGCCAGTGATCCGCGACGTTGGATATTGTTGTCCCACTCAGAAATACATTGACATCTGCATTAGAATGAAGACTAAATGAAACCCCCATCGGTTTTGTCGTGCCACACGAAATCCGGTCGTTGTGGTGCAATGACTTATAACTCAAGTTGCGAAACTTGGGCTACGGAAGACGCAGCCTGATGGTGGCGCGGTCGCCGCGCCAGCCGAGTTTGCGGCAGACGATCGAGCGCGGTTCTGCTGCCGCTTCGGTCCGGCGGCAGACGCGAGGATCGGTCGAGGTCTCGCCCAGGGGACTGGCGAACCGGATCTTCTGCTCAAGGCTGACCAGGGCGCAGGCGCACTGCCAGGCCAGGCCGGTGGCCAGGCTGCCGAACAGAGGCGAGTAGTTGGCGAGTCGGCCGGCTGGCGGCAGATGCCTGCGCCACCGGCTTTCGTCTCCGGCCGTTCCCTCGGCGTCGACAATCGTCAGATCGACATCCTGCCCCTGGCTTTCCCGAGTGCAGGTTTCCATGGTGACATGTCGCGAGTCCCCTTCGCTTCGCGACAATAGAAAGAAGACGGCGCCCTCGCCCGGTATGGCCGGGGGGCTGGCGAGAAAAGAAAGCGGGGCGGGACGGCCGTCGGCCGGGATTTCGAGCAGTCTGCCGGCAACATGCAGCATCACTTCGCCCAGTTCCTCGACCGCCCCGAGCAGAACCGCGTCCACCCGTTGTTCGAGCAGCCAGAGGCGGGCTGTCTCCAGAGCCTGGGGGAAGGCGAATTCGAAGTCGGTAATCGTCTGTACCGGGCCGCGAATTTGGAGAAGGTTGGCGACATACGAGGCGGCCGCGTTGTGGACTGAGTGGGAAAAGGCGGTCGGCGAGGCGGCATGATCGCCAAAATCGAGGATGCCGTCGAGAAATTCAAAGGTGCGCACATGCGGCCCGAGGCCGGTGGCCAGAACCAGGCCGACCCGATCTTCGGGGGGTGGCTCGGCGTTTCCGGCCAGCCAGGCGTCGCGAGCCGCCAGTGCGGCCATTCGGCTGAACCGGTCGGCCCGGCGCATGGCTCTAAGTACAGTCTTGTCGCGCAGCAGCGAGTCGGGTATGGAGTAGGCGCAAATCGGCTCTGCAAGTCCTTTGCAGGGCAGGGCTGCGGGCGCCTGCCAACCCTCATGCAGGGCTTGTTCGATACTTTGACTGCCGCGGCCGCGCGGCCAGAGAGCGCCCAGGCCGCGAACCGCCAGAGGCGACAGGGCGGCCGGCACCGGGTCAATCGGACGGGATCGACAGGCACAAGAACCGTGGCTTGGCCGACGCCCGGAGCCTTTGCCGGTGGGCGCGGCGACGATCAGAGCCGCGTTGTTGCCGCCGAAGGCGAGCGAGGTGGAGAGGGCGAAGTCGCCGTTGACCGGAGTTCGTTCAGTGGTCGGCGCTAGATTTATTTCGGGGTCAAGGTTGGCGAATCCCGCACTGGCCGGCAGCCAGCCCTCGCGCAGGGCGAGGGTGGTGAATACCGCCTCCAGGCCGCCGGCCGCCCCCAGAGTATGGCCGGTGTAGCCCTTGGTCGACAGAAAGACCAGGTTCGGACCGAAGATCTCGTTCAATACCCGACCCTCGACCCGGTCGTTGTCCGGGGTGGCGGTGCCGTGGGCGTTGACAAAGCCAATGTCGGCGGATTTGATTCCGGCTTGCCTCAGAGCCCCTTGAATGGCGGCGCTCAGACCACGACCCTGTGGATGGGGGGCGGTCAGGTGATGGGCGTCGCAGGCCGCCGCGTAGCCGGCCAGCCATGGACGGTCGGCCAGGCCGCGGGGGCGAGCCGAGCCTTCGCTTTCCAGCAGGCCGATGCCGGCGCCTTCGCCCAGGTTCAAACCGTGGCGGTCGCGATCGAAGGGGCGGCACGGCTGGTCGCTGCTCACGCCAAGCGCGTGAAAGCCGCACAACGGCACCCGGTTCAGTTCGTCGGCGCCGCCGGCCAGGACAGCGTCGCAGAGACCGGCCTGCAGCCAGGCCATGGCCAAGCCCCAGGCTTCGGCGCCTGAAGAGCAGGCGTTGACAATGGTGGCGCGCGGACCCGAGGCACGGAAGTGGCGGGCTACGACTTCGGCCAGGTTGCCCTTGAGAAAGTCGAGCGCCGGTTCCAGCGGCGGCTGTCCGGAACGTCGGAACTCGGCGTAGAACGGCAGGTTGTTCAGTTGGCTGGCCACAGTAGTGCCCAGACAGACTCCGAGGCGAATGCCGGGCTGCAAATGGGGATCGCCCGCCTCCCGCAGGGCTTCGCGGGCGGCCTGCAGTGCCAGTTGGCAAGTGCGGGAAACCGGCAACTCGCGGTCGCCGGCGGAAGGCCGCGGGGAAGCAGTGAAGACCGGCAGGGCAAGAGCCGGATCGAAATGCGACGGTTGCGGTACGGGCAGGTTCCGACTGGCCAGGGCGCGGGCGGTTTCGCAAAGATCGCCGCCGAGTGCGCTGACCGCTCCCAATCCCGAAATTATCACCCTCATATCGCGCTTGAGCCAGTAGTTAGTCGGCGTTTTTCATGATATAGTCGGCCAGGGTGTTGATCGACTGAAAGATCTCCTGCCCCTTCTGCATGTCCTTGACATCCAGTCCGTAGTGTCTTTGCAGGAGAACCACGACCTCGACTCCGTCGAGCGAGTCGAGTCCGACCCCGTCGCCGAACAGGGGCATGTCGTCTTCGATCTCTTCCGGCGCAATATCCTCCAGCGCCAGATGTTCGACCAGCAGGCGCTTGAGTTCCTGCTTCAGTTCGCCGATATTTTTGTCCACTAATATTAGCTCCTGTACAAGAGAGATTGAATGATTTCTGAATATAATCTATTGCCGGGGCTGGGATATGCAATCGCTAGCCTGATTAATTCAGGCTAGTGCTCGATTCCGCGGCGGGCTGCCAGTCCCCGGTCAAAGTAGTGCTTGACTTTCCGCATTTCGGTAACCAAATCGGCCTGGGTCAGCAGGGTCGGATGCGCATGGCGGCCGGTGACCGCCACTTCGGTTCCGCTCGCCCGGCCATCGATCGCGCTCAGCAGCTCGTCAACCGAAAACAGGTTGTAGCGAACCGCGATGTTCGCCTCGTCCAGAATCACCAGATCGAAGTTCGGCTCGCGCATCAGCTCGGCCACCTCGCGCAGGCCGGCGCGGGCTGCCTGCCGCTCGGCGGGAGTCGGTGGATCGACGAGGAATCGCTCGCTTCCGTAGCGGCGGATCTGCACGCTTTCTCCCAGGCGCCGCAGAGCGGCCAGCTCGGCGCAGTCCCGGTTTTTGGCAAATTGCGCGAACAGGACCCGCCAGCCGGCGCCGACCGCCCGCAGGGTCAGGCCGAGGGCGGCCGTGGTTTTGCCCTTGCCGTCGCCGGTGTAGACTTGCAGGCGACCGGCCTGGCGACCAGATTTCGAGTTTTGCCGGGGTTGCGGTTGCATGATCATACCATAAGGCGAAATCCGGGGCGTTGCCAATTTTGCCGCTGCGGTTGATTTTGGCTGTAGACGGCTTAAATTCATTTTTTTGCGCGTCAATCTGAATCGACAGGCTTTCGCCCTTTTTCAAATGCAACAAGTGACCACGGGAGTAGTTGAGAAATGTTGAGTTTCATGATCGGTTTGTTGTTTTCGATAGTGGTTCTGTGCGCCTTGCTGCTGACTGGCATTATTTTGATTCAGCAAAGCAAGTCGGGCGGCGGTCTGGCCGTGATGGGCGGCGGCATGACCGAGTCGGTGCTGGGAGCCGCGGCCGGCAATGTGGTGACCAGGGTGACCGTTGTCCTGGCCACGATCTTCATGGTCTGCACCTTTCTGCTGGCCATTCTGATTACTCGTCGCGCCGAACCGGAAAGTTTTGCCGAGCGCTATGAACGAGGCGCTTCGGCTCTGACCGAAGAGGCGGTCGAGGTGCCATTAGGGGAGGAAGCGGCGCCGGACGCCACATCGGAATCGAATCTGCCAAACGATTGAAGCATTCGTTGCAATGATCACGCGCCAAGCCACCGTCCGCAATCAGTATGGAATCCATTGCCGTCCCGCCGCCATGATCGCCAGGGAGGCTCATGCCTGCACGGGCAAGATCCGGGTGACCAATGAGCAGGGCGAATCGACCAACGCGAAAAATGTGATGGGGCTGATCAGCCTGGGCGTGACCTGCGGCCAGTCGGTGACCGTGGAAGTCGAGGGGGAGGAAGAAGAGGCGGCCGCCACCCGCATGGTCAACCTGCTGGAAACCGAGTTCGACTTCGTGCGCTAGCAAATCCGATGGTGCTCCGTAGGGCGCTTCAACCCCGGGGCGGGCGGATCGGCGCCGCGCCGCACTTTGATGCGGGCTTTGGTGCGGGCTTCCAGCCCGCCGAATATTGT
>SLSR01000227.1 GCA_007130365.1 Lentisphaeria bacterium | reverse complement strand
GAGAAGACGCTCGAAAAGAAAATTCCGGTCAGCGACCGGCGTTGGCATGTAGAGGAAGACCACGTCGCGTACGGATCAGAAAGTGCGCTGTGCCCCTCTGGATGGCCCGAAACCCGAAACCCGAAACCTGAAACCCGAAACCCGAACTCTGCCACGAGCAATGCATCATTTCTGAATGTGAATTGAAACAAGCTACCCACTCAAACTGAAAACGAACCAGACTATTTAACCGCCCCCCTTGATTGCCAGCGCCAATAGTCGCCTTATGTTATCGAATTGTCAACCGCCAACCAACCCCAGGCTCCAGGAACTCCACTCGCGCATGGAAAAACTGACCCCGGCAATGCGACAGTACATGGCGGCCAAGAAGGAGGCGCCGGAGGATGCCATCCTGTTGTTTCGCATGGGCGACTTCTACGAGCTGTTCTTCGAAGACGCCCGCATCGCCGCGCCCCTGATGGACATCGCCCTGACCCGGCGCAACGGCGTCCCGATGTGCGGGGTGCCCTACCACGCCCTCCAGTCGTACACCGCGAAACTGCTCGAGCAGGGACGCAAAATCGCGATCGCCGAGCAGGTCGAGGATCCGAAGCAGGCCAAAGGGTTGGTGCGCCGCGAGATCACCCGCATCATCACGCCCGGAACCGTGCTCGAAGAAGACCGCCTGCTCGGCTCGCGCAACCCCAACTTCCTGGTCGCGGTCTGCCCCGGCAAAACCGGCGGCCGCTTCGGACTCGCCCTGCTCGAAGTCAGCACCGGCGATTTTCGGGTTTGCGAAACCGACGACCGCCCCACTCTCGAAACCGAGCTGCATCGTCTGCAGCCGCCGGAAGCCCTGATCCCGCGTTCCCTGCATCGGCAGTGGGAGAGCGAAGACAATTTCCCGGAAACCCCGGAGCGCCTGGTCTGGAGCCCGCTCGACGACTGGCTGTTCGACCGACAGATGGCCGAGGAAAGCCTTTGCCGCCATTTCGAAGTCGGCTCGCTCGACGGCTTCGGCTGCCGCGGCCGCGACCTGGCGGTGGCCGCCGCCGGCGCCGTCTTTTCCTATGTGCAGAACAATCTGCGCCGGGACGCCTCGCACCTTACCGGTCTCGGCTTCTACGCGGTCGGCGACTATATGGCCCTCGACCGCATATCGCAACGCAACCTGGAACTGGTCGAGCCGCTGTTCGCCAATACCGGGGACTCGACCCTGCGCTCGATCCTGGACCGCACCAAGACCCCGATGGGCGGCCGCCTGCTGCGCGAATGGATACTGCGCCCGCTGCGCTCGATCCCGCTGATCGAACACCGCCTCGACGCCCTCGAATGGCTGGTTCGCGACCCCCTCCTGCAGGAGGAGCTGGCCGAGAGCTTCCAGTCGGTGCGCGATCTCGAGCGCACCCTGGTCCGACTCAATGTCGGCGGCGGCAACGCCCGCGATCTCAATGTCCTGCGGCGCGGCCTGGAGGCGGTACCCGGCATCCGCGCCCTGCTGGCCGAAACCACTGCCGAACAGCTCCGCCGAGTGCAGCGCGAACTGCGCCATCAGCCGAAACTGCTCGAGGAAATCGCCGCCGCCATTGTCGACGAACCGCCGGCCACCATCACCGACGGCGCCATGTTCCGGGCAAACTACAACCCCGAGCTGGATGGCTTGCGCGAAGCCGCCGGCCAGGGCAAGAACTGGATCGCCGCCCTGCAGGCCAAGGAGCAGGAGAGAACCGGCATCAAATCCCTGAAAGTGCGCTTCAACCGGGTCTTCGGCTATTTTATCGAAGTCACCAAAACCAACCTTGAACTGGTGCCCGAAGACTACCTTCGCAAGCAGACTTTGGCCAATGCCGAACGCTTCATCACCCCGGAATTGAAGGAACTGGAAAACCAGGTGCTGGGGGCGGAGGAGAAGAGCAAGGCGCTCGAGCACGAACTGTTCATCGGTCTGCGCGAGCGCGCAGTCGCGGCCACTGCCGCCATCCAGGCCACCGCCCGGGCGATCGCCGAGCTCGACGTGCTGGCCTCGCTGGCGCAAGTCGCCACCCACAACCAGTATTGCCGCCCCTCCTTCACCCCGGATCCCGTGCTCGACATCCGGGACGGCCGCCATCCGGTTCTCGACGCCACCATGCAGGACGAGCGTTTTGTCCCCAACGACACCTTTATCGACACAACCGGAAACCAGATCGCAGTCATCACCGGCCCCAACATGGCCGGCAAATCGACCTATATCCGCCAGGTCGCCCTGCTCGCGCTGATGGCTCAGATGGGTTCGTTTGTGCCGGCCAAGTCGGCCGTCATCGGCATCGTCGACCGCATCTTCACCAGGGTCGGCGCGGCCGACGACATCTCCCGCGGCCAGTCCACCTTCATGGTCGAGATGATCGAGACCGCCAACATCCTGAACAACGCCACCCCGCGCAGCCTGATCATCCTCGACGAAGTCGGCCGCGGCACCAGCACCTTCGACGGCCTCAGCCTGGCCTGGGCGATCGCCGAACACCTGCACGACTGCCCTTCCGCCAAAGCCCGCACCCTGTTCGCCACCCACTACCACGAACTCACCGAGCTGGCCTTGACCAAAGGCGGCGTCAAGAACTTCAACGTGGCGGTGCGGGAATGGGGGGAGAAGATCATCTTCCTGCGCAAGATTCTGCCCGGCGGCGCCGACAAAAGCTACGGCATCCATGTCGCCCGCCTGGCCGGACTGCCCAAATCGGTGGTCGAGCGGGCCAAGCAAGTGCTGGCCAACCTCGAAGGCAACGCGGTCACCGACAGCGGCCAGCCGACCCTGGCGCGCCAGCCCAGGAAAGCCGGAAAAAAAGAATCGCCGCCGCCCCAGCCCAGTCTCTTTGAATGGAGCGACCGTCGGGGATAGGCCTTGCCCCCGGGGAAAAACCCCGTTTTTTCAATCTTTTTTCGCCAACCGCCAGTTTCAAGTCTGATTTTTTTTGCTTTTTTCATTAAAAATCAAAACTCGATACCGATGGCGATAGCGATCCCGACTGCGATTTTGGGTCGGGGGTCGGTGTCGGTATCGGCATCGCAATCGAAAAATAATAGTGCGAATGCTTTGCCCGCTGTTCCCATTCGCGTCAATTCGCGTGTTTCGCGGTTGAAAATCATGGCTGCCGAGCCGCAGGTCTTGGGGTGTTTTGGTCGGACGGGTCGGGCGGCGGGCACCTGCGCCGCTACGCGGCGCCATGTGGGACGAAACGAAAACCCCAGGTTGAAACCTGGGGCTACCAACCTTTGACGCTTCGCGTCATTGTTACAAACACCCGCTCCACGGGGATAAACCCCTGATGGCGCATAAGTCGTGAGTCAGTCCTGATAGCGGTAGCCGAATCCGTGTACCGTGGTCAAGACCTGTGGGTTGCCCGGTTCAGGCTCGATCTTTCTGCGCAGCTGCACGATGTGCTGATCCACCGTCCGACTGGCTCCGCCATAGTCCATCCCCCAGACCGCGTGCATCAAATCCTGCCGCGACACCGCCTTGCCGGGACGCTCGGAAAAATAGCGCAGCAGCTCGATCTCCCGCGGCGTGAACTCGACAATGTTTCCATCGCGCATCCCGCGAAAAGCCTCCGGGTCGATCCGCATCCCGCCAAAGTCAAAGGGTTCGTCGGCCAGAACGGCGCGGCTTTTCCTGCCCTCGCCATAGACCCGGCGCATCAGGGCGTGAATCCGCGCCCGCAGTTCGCGCACCGAAAACGGCTTGGTGATATAGTCGTCGGCTCCCAGCTCCAGCCCCACCACCTTGTCCACCTCCTCGCCCTTCGCGGTCAGCATAATCACCGGCACCCGGCTGGTGCGGCGAATTTCCCGGCAGACCTCGTAGCCGCTGACCCGCGGCATCATGATATCCAGGATGACCAGCGAGAACTCGCCCTCCGAAAAATTGCGCAAGGCCTGCCCGCCGTCGCTGGCGCAAGTCACCCGATACCCCTCCTCCTCGAGAATGTCGCAAATCCCCATGCGAATGCTGTCGTCGTCCTCGGCCAACAGAATCTTGCGCGTCTTCATCGTCCTACCGACTCCTTTCAAAAGCCCAGCCCAGCCCAGCCCCCGCAGAATGAACTTGAATCTAACCCGGAAACCACGCCATGTCAATCGGGGAGCTTCAGGGAAGATCCATAAAGATTTGGCGCGGCGCCGATCCGACCGCCCCGGCAGAAGCCACACCAATCCGCCCAAGACGGACTCGGCGCACCTGCTTGGGGCACGATTGCCTCGGTCGTCGGCGACGAATTAAACGGGCGACAAAGTTTCGTGGTTTCCGCCTTCGGCAACCGACAAGAAAATGCATTTCACGCCGCCGGCCAACGCCTTGACTTCTGTCGTTGAACCAACTTGAATTCCAGGAAATCGCAGATAATATAAAACACATTGGACTGCACTGAAAGACCATCGCGAAACCAAAACCATGTCGAGCCCCCAGATCAACCTCATGTTCGCCAATCGTCGGCTTCCGGCCATCG
>SLSR01000212.1 GCA_007130365.1 Lentisphaeria bacterium | reverse complement strand
GTGGCCATTAATAAGCCCCCTTTCCCTGTCTTTCGCGGTTCGCCCTCTCCCTTTCCTCCCCCATAAATTCCGGCATGGTGGCATGGTCGTCGGCACTGATGCCTTTGCGGGCGACCACCTGCCGGAGCGTGAGCAGCAGGATTTTCAGGTCGAGCCAGAAGTTCTGATGTTCCACATACCATACATCGTATTCGAACTTTTGATCCCAGGTGATGGCGTTGCGGCCGTTGACCTGCGCCCAGCCGGTGATGCCGGGGCGTGCCTGATGGCGACGCGCCTGTTCCGGGGTGTAGCGTTCAAGGTAGCGCATAAGCAGCGGCCGCGGGCCGACCAGGCTCATGTCGCCTTTGACTACATTGATCAGTTCCGGAAGTTCGTCGAGGCTGGTGGTGCGGAGAAAGCGGCCGAGCCGGGTCAGGCGCTGTTCGTCCGGCAGCAGCTCTCCGCTTTCGTCGCGCTGCTCGGTCATGGTGCGAAACTTGAGCAGCTCGAAAGGTTGTCCGCCGAGTCCCGGTCTGGTTTGTCGGAACAGGACTGGCGAGCCATGGTACAGCCGAACTAATAGAGCCACGATCAGAAGCAGCGGCGACAGAGCCAGCAGACCGAGGCTGGCTGAGGCCAGGTCGAAGAGGCGCTTCGCGTTCAGGCTGGCAGAGCGATCGGCGGTTTGTCGGGTGGCGGCGGCGGGCTCTGTCGGCTTGAGGCTTGAATCGCGCTCCTTCCAGCCTTGGTACAGTCCGAGCAGTCCGACTGCCAGGATGGCTCCGACCGTATTGGCCATGATGTCGCCCCAGGAGAAGGTGCGGCCGTAGGGCATATGGTACTGGCCCAGTTCCATCAGGGTGCCGTAGCCGTGGGAGATGATGACCACGTAGAGCAGCCACAGGCGATGGCGAAAGCGGTAGCGCAAAGCCCAGCAGAAAAGAAAGGCCAGGCCGCCGTGCATGGCGGTGTGCGCGAGCTTGTCGAAGTGGCGAATCGGGAGGGTGAGGCTGGCCACTCGGTGGCCCGGGCTGAGGGTGAGGAAGGCGACCGCCCCCATGTACAGTGCGACCACGATCCAGCGCAGGAGGGTTGCCAGGCGGGGATTGTATTTTATCCTCGGTGTTTCTGTCATTTTATACTTGCTGGGCTCCGACCACTCTTCATGTGAATCAGGCAGGCTGCGGATGTCATCCCTCCGGGATTTTTTTTGCCCCAAAGGGGCTCGGCATATCAGGCCGGGGCATCGCCCCGGTTTCCAAACAAACCATAACGATATGCGCTGAAAGCGCATCGCATAAGATGCAAACAAAACGCAAATATAGCCACGAAAATAATTTCTCTGTGTAAAATTTATAGATTATGCAGGGCGCTTTCAGCGCACTTGTTGTTTTCTTTGTCGTTACCCGGGGCGTTGCCCCGGTCTGGTATGCGTTGCACCGTTGGTGCAGGGGGTGCAATTGAAAACCCAAATGGAAAGGCCTGGAGCCGTTCGGCCTTGGACGGCGATAAACGGCGGAGGCCCGCCGTCTCCGGGTTCTCGCGGCCATTTTAATTGCCGACTATCGGCTTCTCTGTTTCTTGCCGCGTTCGGTGCGGGCAATCGATTCGACAAGATTGATGCGCCCGGGCACTTTATAGCGAGACAATGCTTTTTGGCAATGGTTGCGTATTCTTTTGCGCAATTCGCCGGGCTCGAGAGCCGCGCCTTCCGGCGTCGGCTGCACGTCGGCGACGACGATCGCGCCGGTCAGCAGGTTCTTCTCGCCGTAAACTCTGGCGTCCGCCACTTCCGGCAGGCGCAGCAGGGTGTCTTCGACTTCGGTCGGATAAACCTTCTCGCCGCCGACATTGATGCGGTCGTCTTCGCGTCCGAGGAATCGGATGTATTCTCCATCCACTTCGACCGCGTCTCCGGTGTCCAGCCATCCATCCTCGGTGAACGGGCTGGGGGCGTTCAGGTAGCCGAGCATGGCGGTTCGCGAGCGGACTTGCAGAATGTTATCGACCACTCTGGTTTCGACTCCGCTGCCGCCGATGCTGAGCCAGAGGGAGTCCGAAGCCTTGGAGCGAGTGGCGGGGATGCCGATCTCCGACAGGCCATAGGTCTGTTGCAGGCGCACTTGCGGAAAGCGCTGATGAAAGCGGTGCAGGGTCGAGGCCGGCATCGGCTCGGTGCCATAGCTGACCAGTTGCAGGGAGTCAAGGTTGTAGTCGCGGTCGGCCTGGCTGAGCAGAATCATGTTCATGAAGGTGGGGGAGACCGGCAGCAGCTCGGCCTGGTGTTTTTCGACCGCCTTCAGCACGGTCTCGGGGCGACGGTTCTCAACCATGACCAGGCAGCCGCCGCTGGACAGGATGTAGAGCATGGTGTTCAGGCCGCCGATATGGTCGAACATGAGAAAGGCGATCGCACGGTAGGCCTGGCGCGGCTTGGCGAAGCGCTCCAGCAACGGTTGCAGGTCGTGAACGGCGGCCTTCGGCTCGCCGGTGGTGCCGGAGGAGAACAGGACCAGGCCGGGGTGGGCGCGTTGCTCGAGGGTGCGGTAGAGCGGGTGCCGGGAGGAGGGTCGGCCGGATGGCCGCTTCGCTGCTGTCCTATGGACAGCCTCTGTGGCTGCGCAACGGTTCAGCCCTATGGATTCCGGCCCGGCGGGAACCGCCAGCCGATATTCGACTCCGGCCAGCTCGAGCAATCTTGTTCGGTCGGCCAAGCCCGGCATCAGAGGCACGATGATGCATCCTTTCGCCGCCAGCGCGAAGAAGAGAGCGACCGCCTGGGGGGTGAAGTCGGCTTCGAGGGCAACCACGGTGCCAGGATCGACTTCTGCCGTCGCCAGTTGCTTGGCGAACGCGTCGACTTGATCGGCCAGCCATGCATAGGAATACTCCGTATCCCGGTGGATCATGGCGGGACGGCGGTTGAATTGGCGGAAATTGAAAGTCATGGTTGGCAGGTTCCGTGAAATTTTCTGATCCGTTTGGTCGGTCGGATCGGTCGGATCGGTCGGATCGGTCTGATCGGTCGGATCCGTCCGATATTCCTACCCGGCTTGCATTATTTCCGCCACGATCCGCTCAGCGGCATGGCCGTCCCACAGCGGTGGTCGTTGCGGGGTTCTTCTTTGCCGGCGCAGTTGACGATATTCCCGGCGCAGGTTTTCCGCCGCGTTGCCGACCAGAACGCCGCCCCCGCCGTGTTCCCGCAGGGTGACCGGCCGTTCGGTGTTCCATCTCAGGGTCAGACATGGAGTCCCGAGCACGCAGCATTCCTCCTGCAAGCCTCCGGAGTCGGTCAGCATCAGTTCGGCCTGCATGTTCAGTCGCAGCATCTCATGATAGCCCAGCGGCTGCAGCATGATGCAGTTCGGGCGGGCCAGCGTCCGATTCCAAAGGTCGAAGGCCTGCATCTGCTTTTGCGTACGCGGATGGATCGGCCAGATCAATGGCATGTCGGCGCAGACTTCGTCGAGCAGGAAGTCGAGGATCGGCGTCAGTACTTCGGGGCGGTCGACATTGGAGGGGCGGTGCATGGTGATCAGGGCGTATGGGGCATTCGGCTGCATCTCCGGGGCGGTCGCTGCGTTGATCTGGTTTGCGGCGATTATTCCTTCGATCTTCAGTTCGGCCGCGGTTTCCCGGTGTGCCTCGAGGGTGTCGATCATAATGTTGCCGACCATGCGGATTCGCGATTCCGGCACGCCTTCGTCCCGCAGGTTCTGCGAGGCGATTTCGTCGGTGGCAAACAACAGGTCGCTCAGGCGGTCGGTGACCAGGCGATTGATTTCCTCCGGCATCTCCAGGTCGAACGAGCGCAGACCGGCCTCGATATGCGCCAGTTTCAGATGTTCTTTTTTGGCCGTGATCGAGCAGGCGCAGGTGGCGTTCACGTCGCCAACCACGACCACCCAGTCCGGGCGCTGTTCGCGTACCACCTTTTCAAAGGCGATCATCGTCTGTCCGACTTGTTCGGCGTGGCTGCCGGAGCCGATCTCCAGGTCGATGTCGGGGCGCGGAATCCGCAGATCCTCGAAGAAGGAGCGCGACATGCGTTCGTCGTAGTGCTGTCCGGTATGCACCAGCAGGTGTTCGATCGGGCGCTTGGCCGAGTCGCGATTGTGTTGTTCCAGAGCATGGGCAAGGGGCGCGATTTTCATGAAGTTGGGCCGCGCCCCGACCACGGAGATTATTTTCATCGGGCAAATTTTCCTTTCATACTTGATCCGCGGATTGCAGGCGACACAATTTGAACAGAAGATCGCAAAGGTCGCGAAGGGAAGACTGAAGAATGGTTTGCGGATTGCTTCAGAAGCAATTCACAAACCGCTCTCAATTTGACCACTCGCAGGGGCAAGTGGTCAAATATATTTCGGCTCTTTCTCAAAACGAATGGGTTGCCAATAGTTTTTTCTTAGATTTTGTGGGTAACAGCTGAAACCCGAAACCCGAATTCTGCCACGAGCAATGCATCATTTCTGAATGTGAATTGAAACAAGCTACCCACTCAAAGTGAGAAAGAACCTAT
>SLSR01000014.1 GCA_007130365.1 Lentisphaeria bacterium | reverse complement strand
GTTTCCCAGGTCGAACCCTTCTCCGAAATCGACTGCCCGACCTGCGGCGCCAAAATCCTTGTCCCCCAACGCTTCAGCCACTATCTTCTGGAGGAGCCAATCGCCCGCGGCGAGGTCGCCTCGGTCTATCGCGCCATCGACCTGAAGCTGGATCGACAAGTGGCAGTCAAAGTTTTCAGCCGCGAAATATCCACCCATCCAGCCTTGGCCGACACCCTCTTCGACCAGACCAAGCGGCTGGCCGTGTTCAACCACCCCAACATCATCCCCCTGTTTTCCAACGGCGAATTCGACAACTGCTACTATGTCGCCATGGAATTCATGGCCGAGCATTCCCTGTACCAAAAGGTGAAGCGCGACTATCCGCTGCCCGTCCACCTGGCGCTGCACTACATCGAGCAGGCGGCTCGCGGACTGGCCGCCGCCTACCGGGAGGGCGTGCTCCATGGCGGGGTCAATCCGCGAAACATATTGCTGAGCCAGGGCGAGATCGCCAAAGTGTGCGACTTCGGCATGTCGAGCTTTCGCGCCTTGGCCGTCAAGGCCGGAGCCCTTGACCAAGACCCGATTCTCGACCACCGCTACGCCAGTCCGGAAATGCTCGCCGGTCAGCCGGGCGACCACCGCGGCGACATCTTCAGCCTGGGAGCCTGCCTCTATTTCGCGCTGATCGGACGCCCGCCCTTCCCCGAGTCCCGCCGCGAACTCGAATCCGACCCCGACTTGGCCGAACTGCCGGCTCCGCCCATCGAGGAACGCCCGGAAATTGGCGAGGCGCTGAATCGACTCCTGCTCGAATTGCTCGATCCCGACCCCGACCAAAGGCCGGGCAACTACCACCAGATCATTGTTTCGCTGGACAAATTGCGGACTAAGGCCAAACGCACCCCGAGCATTCCGATCGGCAGAATCCCCCACCGCTCCGGACTGCACGCCCTGGGGCGGGCGCCGGGGCAAATCATGCGCAGCCACTACCGCAGAATCAAGCGCCAACGACGGTTTGTCCAAGTCGGATGCCTGACCCTGCTGTTTCTCGTCGTCTTCGCCTCGCTGCTGGTCTGGCAGGCCCGCCGCCGCCAAAGCCCCTGGTACCAACAGGCCATCGCCCCCGCGGTTGAACGGCTGAAGGAAGCCTTCCTGCTCGGCCCGCGGCTGGTCTTCAGAGAGGAGCCGGCCGGGCAGACCGACCCGGCCGAAACCGTCGCGGAAGACGGCCAGGACTCGGCGGAACCGGAAGCGGCCGAAACCGTCGAACCGCAGGCAGAAGAGGAAGAGGAGGAAGTCGACGACAGCCCGGTGGGCAACGGCCAGGTCAACCCGCTTTTCCAATTGCGGCCGCGCCCGCCCGACCTGAACTTTCGCGCCGTCCAGGCCGAATTGCAGGAGTACCTGCGGCAACAGTCGGAAGAACTGCGCGAACTGGAGCGCGACCGAATCCTGCTGCTGAGCCGCCTGCACGGCCATCTGCGAAGCCTGATGCGCCTGCCCTACGACGGCACTGAAAACGGCATCCTGCTGGCCAGCGGCCGGCGCATTCAGGGCATCGTGCCCTTCTGCAATGAACACGAACTGACGATTCGCATTGGGCGGCGACCCACCACCGTAAGAACTCTGAAATGGGAAGACCTGGCACTCGAACAGTATTTCAGCTTTTTCCAGTTCTACGTCGACAAGCGTCTAAGCATGAACGACACGCAGCAGAACGAACTGCTCTCGATCGACCCGGAAAGAGACGCGGCCCAGGACTACTTCCGCATGGCTCTGCTTGCCGACTGGTACGGATTCTACAACCGAGCCCGCGAATACGCCCGAAGAGCCGAGGCGCTCGATCCGATGCTGCGCCATCAAATCCGTAAATTCCTCTATTATTTGCATCACGATCAATAACCAAAGGACAGACCCCGCAGATGCCCGAATGGCTGCTTTTCATCATCGTCCCGCTGGCCGCCTACCTGATCGGCGGCGTTCCCTTTGCCCTGATTCTGGGCAAATGGCGCGGGGTCGACGTGCGGCGGCATGGCAGCGGCAATGTCGGCGCCACCAACCTGGCCCGTCTGCTGGGGCGGAACTGGGGCGTCCTCTGCTTCGCCCTTGATTTCGGCAAGGGCGCCCTGGCGCTTGGCCTGGCCATGGCCGCCTCCCCGCAACCGGTCGGCTCGCTGTTGCCGGTGCTGACGGCGGCGGCGGTAGTGGCCGGCCATGTCTGGCCCCTGGCTCTCGGCTTCAAGGGCGGCAAGGGCGTGGCCACCACCCTGGGCGCCCTGCTGGTGCTTGCGCCCTGGGCCATGCTGATCGCCGCCGCCGTCTGGCTGGTGGCTTTCCAGGCCTCCCGCTATGTCTCTCTGGCCAGCCTGCTGGCGGCCGCCAGCCTGCCTGCCGCCGAACTTCTGCTCGGGCTCTTCGGCCGCACCCATCGGCTCGACCGCCACCGCCTGCTCCTGCTCGCCCTGCTGGCTCTGTTCATCGTCTGGCGACACCGGGACAATCTCAAGCGGCTGGTCGACGGAACCGAGCCACGGTTTGCACGAAAGAAGAGGGATTAACACCATGCGAACAGCGATAGTCGGAGACGGTTCCTGGGGCACGACCCTGGCTCTTCTGCTGCATGGCAACGGGCATCGGGTCACTCTATGGAGCGCCTTCCCGGAAAATGCCCAGGCCATCGGGAAGGATCGGGAAAACCGCGCCTTCCTGCCGGGCATTCCACTGCCCCCGGAAATCCGCGCCACCGCCGACCTGAAGATCGCCGTCGGGCAGGCCGAGGCAATAGTCCTGGCCACCCCGACGCAGTTTCTCGACGAAGTGGTTGAAAGCCTGGCCAAACTGCCGGAGATCGCCGCCAAACTATGGGTCAACGTGGCCAAGGGCATTGAACTGAAAACCTGCCGGCGCCCCTCGCGCATCGTGGAGGACAGACTGGGCAGGCTGCCTTTCTGCACCCTCTCCGGCCCCAGCCATGCCGAGGAGGTGGCACGCGGAATCCCCACCGCCGTGGTCGCCGCGAGTCCGGATCCGGCGGTCGCGAAAACGGCCTGCGACCTCTTTATGAACGACTTCTTCCGGGTCTATACCTCGCCCGACCTGACCGGAGTGGAACTCGGCGGCGCCCTGAAGAATGTCTATGCGATCGCCGCCGGAGTCTGCGACGGCATGGGGCTGGGAGACAATTCCAAGGCGGCTCTGCTGACCCGTGCGATCGCCGAGATGGCGCGGCTTGGCGAAAGCCTCGGCGGCGCCCCGGAAACCTTTTCCGGACTCGGCGGCGTGGGCGACCTGATCGTCACCTGCGCCAGCCGCCACAGCCGCAACCGCCATGTCGGCGAGGCGATCGGGCGCGGCCGCTCGCTGGCGGAGATCGGCCAGGAGATGGGCCGGGTGGTGGCGGAAGGAGTGACCACCACCTTGAGCGCCCGCGATCTCGCCTTGCGCCATCGGGTCGAAACCCCGATCGTCGAAGAGGTCTACCAGGTGCTCTACCGGAACAAGGATCCGAAACAGGCGGTTCGCCAACTGATGACTCGCGAACCAAAAGCGGAGATGGCTTGAAATGGGCAAACCCTTTCTGAGTATCGAAGGCGGCCGGCCGCTGCGCGGCGTCGTCGCCGCCTCCGGCAACAAGAACGCGGCGCTGCCCATGCTGGCGGCCGCCCTGCTTACCGAACAGCCGGTGATCCTGGACAACCTGCCGCGTATCGGCGACGTCGAAACCATGCTGCAAATCGCCGAACAACTCGGCGCCTCGATCGACCGCGACCCGGAGGGGCGGCGGGTCACCATGATCACCAAACGCATAGCCTCCTCCGAAATACCCCGCGAACTATGCTCGCAACTGCGGGCCGGAGTGCTCTTCGCGGCGCCCTTGCTGCACCGTACCGGCCGCGCCGCCATGCCGCCCCCGGGCGGCGACGTGATCGGCAAGCGCCGACTCGACTCGCACCTGCAGGGACTGACCGCGATGGGGGTCGAGGTCAAGCTCGACGGTCAGTTCTCCTTTGAAGTCGACCGGCGACCGCACGGCGCCGACATTTTCCTGGCCGAAGCCAGCGTCACCGGCACCGAACAACTGATGCTGGCGGCGGTTCTGGCCGACGGCGTGACCACCATTCGCAACGCGGCCTGCGAACCGCATGTCGAGGCGCTGGGCGAAATGCTGCTGGCCATGGGAGCCCGGATTGACGGCAACGGCACGCCGACTCTGACCGTCACCGGCGTCGAAAGCCTGCACGGCGCCCGTTGCAAGGTCGTCTCCGACCATACCGAGGCCGGCAGCTTCCTGGCCCTTGCCGCCGCCACCGGCGGCGAAGTCACGGTAACCGACATCGTGCCCGCCCACTACCGCATGACCGCGCAGGTCTTCGCCAAGCTCGGCATCGAACTGGAGTTCGGCGGCGACTGGGTGCGCTGCGGCCCGGACCAGGAAAGACGCGTCGCCCCCGATTTCGCCGGCGGCATTCCGGTGGTCGACGACGGGATCTGGCCGCAATTCCCCTCCGACCTGATGAGTGTCGCGATCGTCATGGCAACCCAGATGAACGGCACTGTTCTGTTCTTCGAAAAAATGTACGAAAGCCGCATGTACTTTGTCGACCGCCTGATCGCCATGGGCGCCAATGCGGTCATCTGCGACCCCCACCGAGTGGTCGTGGTCGGCCCGGCCAGACTGCACCCGATCGAGCTGAGCAGTCCCGACATTCGAGCCGGTATCGGACTGCTTGGCGGCGCTCTGTGCGCGACCGGGAAAAGCCTGATTCGCAATGTCCACCTGATCGATCGCGGCTACGAAAGAATCGAACACAAACTGCGCAGACTGGGCGCGAAAATCCAACGAGAGGAATAAGCCAAATGAAACTGCACCAACTGTCTCTGTTCGTCGAAAACCGTCCGGGGCAACTGGCCGCGCCCTGCCGGGCTCTGGCCGAAGCCGGAATCAACATCCTGACCCTGTCCCTGGCCGATACCGAACAGTTCGGCATCCTGCGCCTGATCGTCAGGGACTGGCAGCGGGCGAAGACCATTCTCGAGGCGGCCGACTGCGTGGTCAATGTCACCGAGGTGCTGGCGGTCGAAGTCCGGCATCAGCCCGGGGGGATGCTGGAAATCCTTGAATTCTTCGAGCGCGAGGATTTGAACATCGAATACACCTACGCCTTCACCGCTCCGCGCGGCGACAAGGCGGTGCTGGTCTTCCGCTTCGACGATCCCGAGCGGGCGGTCGACAAGCTGAAAAACTCCCGCATCAACGTGGTCGGCGGCGTCGAACTGTTCCGGGATGTCGACTGACATGGCGGAGCATGTCAACATCGAAAACCGGATCTGGAACCCGGCGGAAGCTCTGGAGCGCTCGCGGCTGACCGCCCTGCAGCTCGAAAGACTGCGCGACCTGGTCGAACGCCTCGATGCCGTACCCTTCTATCGGGAGGTCTTCGCCCGCCATCGGATCGACCGCGACTCGATCCGTTCGCTGGACGATCTGCGGCGCCTGCCATTCACCACCAAGGCCGACCTGCGGGAGCAGTATCCCCTGAACATGCTGGCGGTTCCCCGCCAGCGCCTGGCCCGAATCCACGGCTCGTCCGGCACTACCGGCAAGCCGACCTTTGTCGCCTACACCGCCGAAGACTTGCGCCAGTGGGCCGAGCTGTGCGCCCGTTTTCTGACCGCCGGCGGACTGCGCTCCGAACATGTGGTGCAGGTGGCCTTCGGCTACGGTCTCTTCACCGGCGGCTTCGGCCTGCACTACGGCATCGAGCAGGTCGGCGCGACCGTGATCCCGGCGGCGGCCGGCAATACGCCGCGGCAGCTCGCGCTTCTCCAGGATCTGGGCGCCGATGCCCTGGTCTGCACGCCGAGCTACGCCCTGACGATCGCCGAAACCATCCGCGAAAGACAGATCGACCCCGACTCCTTGAACCTGAAATTCGGACACTTCGGCGGCGAACCGTGGACCGAGGACATGCGCCTGCGCATCGACCGGCAACTCGGCATTCGCGCCTTCAACAACTACGGCCTGAGCGAAGTGATCGGCCCCGGGGTCGGCGGCGAATGCCTGAGGCGCGACGGCATGCATATTCAGGAGGACCACTTCCTGGTCGAATGCATCGACCCGCAAACCCTGGAGCCGGTCGCCCCCGGACAGCGCGGCGAGCTGGTCTTCACTTCCCTGTGCAAACAGGCAATGCCCATCCTGCGCTATCGCACCCGCGATTTGGCCGCCCTCGACGACCGCCCCTGCCCGTGCGGGCGCACCACCATTCGCATGAGCCGGGTAACCGGCCGCACCGACGACATGCTGATCATCCGCGGGGTCAACGTCTTCCCTTCGCAGATCGAAGAGGCTCTGCTGCGGGTCGAAGGCACCGCGCCCCACTACGAAATCGTGGTCGACCGTCCCGGCACGCTCGATGAACTGACCGTAAGAGTCGAGATCAGACCCCAGGATTTTTCCGATGAAATGCGTCAAATGCAGCAGTTGCGCCAGCGTATCGACCGCGAAATTCATTCGGTCGCCGGCCTCCGCGCCAATGTCGAACTGGTTCGGCCGCAGACCCTTGAACGCTTCGAGGGCAAGGCGAAAAGGGTGAACGACCGGCGTGGCGAGCGAAACGGAAAGATCTGACCGATGCAGGGTTTGCAAGAACTAAAGGAACTGCTGGCCGAACACCCGATGTTCACCATCGGAGTGCTGCTCTTTGTCGGCTACCTGATCGGCAAGCTGGCCACTCGCCTGCACCTGCCCGCGATCACCGGCTACATCATTGCCGGCCTGCTGATGAGCCACTCGGTCACCGGCATCTTTCCGGAAGGACTGCACGACTCCCTGCGAATCGTCACCGAAATCGCCCTGGGGCTGGTGGCACTGACCATTGGCGCCGAGTTCTCGCTGACCAAGCTGCGCCAGATCGGCCGCCACATCATGATCATCACGGTCTGTCAGATCGTCATTGTCTTTTTCGCGGTCGCCGGCCTGCTCTTCGCCTTCGGCATGGCCTTGCCTTTCGCCCTCCTCCTCGGGATCATCGCCACCGCCACCGAACCGGCGGCCACCGTGGCCGAAGTGCAAACCCTGCGGGCCCGCGGCCGCTTCGTCGACTACCTGTTCAGCATTGTGGCGCTCGACGACGCCTCCTGCGTGATCCTGTTCTCCCTGCTCTTCGCCTTTGTCTCGCGCCTGCTCTACGGGGCGGCGGTCGAAGACACCATGGTGATCGTGCAGGTGCTGTGGGCGATCAAGGAAATCTTCATTTCGCTGTTGCTCGGCATAGTCGCCGGCTTCATCCTCTCCCGGATGACCAGAAACAAGCAGGGCAGCAACGAGATTCTGATCATTGCCCTGGGCATTCTCTTCATCACTACCGCCCTGGCCGTGACCATGAACCTGTCGCCGCTGCTGACCAATCTGGCGGCCGGCAGCGTGCTGATCAACCTCTCGCCCCGCAACCATCGCATCCTGCGCATCCTCGAACCGCTCACCCCGCCGGTCTACGCCCTGTTCTTCGTCATCGCCGGCACCGAGCTCGACTACCGGATTGTCATGCAGCCCGGGCTGCTGCTGCTTGGCCTGGTCTATGTGGGCTCGCGAGGCGTCGCGAAATATGCCGGTGTCTATCTCGGCTGCCGGATCAGCCGGGTCGAGCCGTCGATTCGCGACAACCTCGGCTGGTGCATGCTGCCGCAGGGCGGTGTGGCACTGGGCTTGATCCTGCTGATTCAGTCGGCGCCGATCATGACGCGAGTCGAAATGCCGGAGGTCGAGGCAATGCTGATCAACATGCTGAACATTGTTCTGATCTGCGTCTTCTTCAGCGAACTGATCGGGCCGCCGTTGAGCAAGATGGGGCTGATCCGGGGCGCCGAAATCGGCGAACGATAGCCGGAATTTCTGCGAAAGTCGGGTTAACCGCCCCCCGACAAAGGCATTCGAGGAAGCGTACCCGACAGAGTATGCGGCGAAAGCGTTCAGCAACCGCTGAGTTTGCGGGTGGCTTCGCGCGCCCACAGGTCGGCTGCGAGCACTGTGTTCAGGTCGCCGGCCGGATGTGGCCGATGCAGTTCCATCGCCTCCGCGACCAGGCGGGAGATGTCGAGGAAGGAAACCAGCCCCGCCCTGAAGGCGGCGACCGCCACTTCGTTGGCCGCGTTGAAGACCGCCGGCAGACTGCCGCCGATCTCGACGGCCTGGCGTGCCAGGCGCACGGCCGGAAACAGGCGTTCGCGCACCGGCGCGAACTGCAAGTCGCCGCAGGCGAGGATATCCAGGGGGGAAAAGTTCAGGGGCACCCGCTCCGGATAGCCGAGGGCGTATTGAATCGGCAGTCGCATGTCCGGCCGGCCCATCTGCGCCAGGACGCTGCCGTCGATCATTTCGACCATCGAATGGATGATCGATTGCGGATGCACGATCACCTCGATGTCGGCCGGCTCGATATCGAACAGCCAGTGGGCTTCGATCAGCTCCAGCCCCTTGTTCATCAGGGTGGCCGAGTCGACGGTGATCTTCGGCCCCATCCGCCAGGTGGGGTGGGCCAGCGCCTGCCGATAGTCCACCTTCTCCAGTTGGCGCGCCGAGGCCTGCCGGAACGGGCCGCCGCTGGCGGTCAGGAACAGGCGTTTAAGGTGTTTGGGAGACTCGCCCTGCAGACATTGGAAGATGGCCGAGTGTTCGCTGTCCACCGGCAGGATGCGGACTCCGCGGCGTTTGGCCGCGTCCATTACCTGGCGGCCGGCCATCACCAGAATCTCCTTGCTGGCCAGGGCAATGTCCTTGCCCGCCTCGATCGCCGCCAAGACCGGGCGCAGGCCGGCCACCCCGGAAATCGCGCACAGTACAATATCCACCTCCGCTGCCGTGCAGAGTTCGACCATGCCGGCTTCCCCGGCCAGGATTCGGCAGTCGGCGGGGAGGGCTCGCCGCAGGCTCGTTTCATGGCGCGGATTGGCGATCGCGACCTGCGGGCAGCCGGTCGTGTCGGCCAGGGTCGCCAGTCTGGACCACGATTCGGCGGCGGCCAGCCCGCGCAGGGCAATCCGGTCGCGCATGGCTCGCGCCACCCCGACCGCATTTTCGCCGATCGAGCCGGTGGCTCCGAGAATCACCAGGTTGCGCCTCATTTCAGCCCCCGTACCGGAAGTGCAGATAGCCATAGAACAAGGGAACCACAAAGATCAGACTGTCGAACATGTCCAACAGTCCGCCCAGCCCCGGGATTCGGCCGGAATCCTTGACCTTGGCCGCGCGCTTGAGCAAGGAGGCGACCAGATCGCCGGCCAGCCCGGCCAGCGCGCAGCCCAGGCCGAACAGGACGGCCTGACCCCAGCCATTGAACCAGCCGCCGCCGCCGAACAGCGCCTGGCGCGGCCAGGTGAAGGCCAGAGCCGCGACGACGCCGGCCGCCAGGCCGCCGAGCAGGCCCTCCCAGCTTTTGCCGGGACTCAGGGCGGGGATCATCTTGTGGTTGCCGCCGAAACGGCGGGCGGTCGACATGCCGACCGCGTAGGCTCCGACATCGCTCATCTTGGTCACCAGGATCAGGTACAGGGCGAGGATGCGGCCGGAAACGGCGGGTTCCAGGTGTGACCAGAAGTAGATGCGCGGGATCATGCCGATCGTGTTGAGAATGAAGAACAGACCGGCAAAGGAGACGAACATGCGGCCGACCGCCTTTCTCCGATTGGCCTCGCGCAGGGTCGGGCGCAGGATCAGCAGCAGGAACAGGGCCGGCGCGATGCGCCATAGGGCGTCCAGCCATCGGGCGTGGGTTGCGGCTTCGCCGCCGAGATGCCTCATCCATCCGTACAGCGCGATCCAGCCCGCGCCGAAGGCGGTGCCCCAGCCGGCATGGGCGGTCAATCCGAAGCGTCGGCAGAGTTCGAACATCTCGGCCAGCAGCAAGGCCATGAAAACGGTTGAAAGCAGGATGAAGATCATGGCTCCGGCGGTTCCCGGCAGAATGAACGGCAGCAGCCCGAGCAGGCCGATCGAGATTCCCAGCAGCAGACGGTCTCGCAGCATTTGGCTCTAACCTCGCTTTCCGTAGCGACGATGTCGCCGGTTGAAATCCTCCACCGCCTCGGTCAGTTCCCGCTTGCCGAAGTCCGGCCACAGCGTGTCGGTGAACCACAGCTCGGCATATGAGGCCTGCCAGAGCAGAAAGTTGCTGAGCCGGATTTCGCCGCTGGTGCGAATGACCAGATCCGGGTCGGGAATTCCGGCCGTGTCCAGGCCGGCGGCCAGGGTTTCCTCGTTCAGCTCGGATGGGTCGGCCTGGCCGCTTTTCACTTTTTCCGCAAACTGCCGGGCCGCCCGCACGATCTCGTTGCGGCTGCCGTAGCTGAGGGCGAGAATCAAGGTGCCCCGGTCGTACTCCCGACTTGCCGCGACCGCCGCCTGCAAGTCCTCCCGCACTTCCCGGGGCAGACGCTCGATTTCGCCGATGGTCTTCAGTCGAATCCGGTGTTTGTGCAGATCCTTTTTGCGCTCCTTGAGAAAGCGCCGCAGCAGACGCATCAACTGGCTTACTTCGGCGGCCGGGCGCTGCCAGTTTTCGCTGCTGAAGGCGTACAGGGTGAGGTGCGGAATTTCCAGTTCGCGGCATTGTTCGATAGTGCGCCGAACCGCCTGCACGCCGGCTCGGTGCCCTTCGATGCGGGGCAGTCCGCGGCGCTCGGCCCAGCGGCCGTTGCCGTCCATGATGATCGCGAGATGGCGCAGGGATTTGGCCGTAGTATGCATGGCTGAATGGCGAAATTACGCGTTATTCCAGGAAAAAGGTCTGGTCGCGGCGCGGCCCGACCGAGATGATGTCAAGCGGCGCCTCGAGCAGGCGCGACAGCCACTCGAGGTATTCCCGGCAGCGCGTCGGCAATTCCTGCCAGGAGGTGGCGGCGGTCGTCGGCTGGCGCCAGCCGGGGACTTCCTGGTAGACTGGCTTTACGCGAGCGTAGTCGCGGGTGCAGACCGGCATTTCGCCGATGGTTTTGCCGTCCAGCTCGTAGGCGGTGCAAACCTTGATGGTTTCAAAGTCGTCGAGCACGTCGAGCTTGGTGATCGCCAGTTTGTCGACTCCGTTGAGCATGGCGGAGTAGCGGGTGGCCACGGCGTCGAACCAGCCGCAGCGGCGGGGGCGGCCGGTGGTGGCGCCGAATTCGTTGCCGATGCGGGCCATGCGCTCGCCGTCGCCGTCGAACAGCTCGGTCATGAACGGGCCTTCGCCGACCCTGGTGGTGTAGGCTTTGGCCACCCCCACCACATGGTCGATGCGCGAGGGCGCCAGGCCGCCGCCGGTGCAGGCGGCGCCGGCCGTGGTGTTGCTGCTGGTCACATAGGGGTAGGTGCCGTAGTCGACGTCCAGCCACATGCCCTGGGCGCCTTCGAACAGAATGTTGCGCCCGTCCCGAGCCATCCGGTTGACCGAAACCACCGTGTCCTCGACCATCGGGGCGAGCTTTTCGGCCACCTTTTTGAGCCGACCCCATTCGGCCGCGAGATCCACGGTCTCCACGCCGGCCTCGGCGAAAATCTCGTTGTAGAACGCGGCCTGCGTCCGGAAGCGGTGCTCCATACCTTCCAGGTCGAGCAGTTCGGAAGCCCGCAGACCGACCCGGTTGACCTTGTCGGCGTAGGCCGGGCCGATGCCGCGCTTGGTGGTGCCGATCTTGCTCTCGCCCAGCTTGCTCTCGAACAGGCCGTCCATGATGCAGTGGTAGGAAAAGACCAGTTGCGCGCGGCTGCTCAGGCGCAGGCGCTTGGCCACTTCGAAGCCGCGAGCCTCAAGCTCGACGATCTCCTGGTGCAGGGTCAAGGGATTGACCACGACGCCGTTGCCGATGGCGCACTGGCAGCCCTCGTGCAGAATGCCCGAGGGAATCAGGTGCAGGACGAATTTCTCGTCGCCCACCTCCACCGTGTGCCCGGCATTGTTGCCGCCCTGAAAGCGCACCACCAGATCCACCTTTTCGGTCAGCACATCGATGATTTTGCCCTTGCCCTCATCACCCCATTGCAGTCCAACCAATACCGTGTTCGCCATCTGCCGACTCCTTGAAAGCGGCCCTGTAACCTCCGGGGCCTGCGGTTGCATCGTTTGTTTTGCAAGCATCGTACGATAAGCCTGCAATCGGTAAAATCAACCGTATGGCGACGAAGCGGGCAAGTTTTGGCGCGGACTTCCAGCCCGCACCGAAACGCCCTGGATTAATCCCAAGCCTGGGGGATTGCGGAAAATCCGAGGGCACCTCGCAGGGGCACTTCAACCCGGGGCGGGCGGAGCGGTGCGTCGACCCGGCTAAATAGACTTTGCCGCGAGCTTTGCCCTGCCTATTGTTAGTCACTGAAAACGAGTCTGAGATCCACCTCAGGCGGAGCACCGCTTTGGCATGGCTCTCGATCGGCGGCCGCCCGGTTTTTTTTGGGGGGGGAGACATCGAGGATGGAAGTTTCGGAGAAGCGGCTATAGTGTGTTTGTGAACACGCCAAACCTAAAATCAGTCAGAGAGCCTGCCTTGCGGAGTCCGCAGCCGGCGGGCAGGGAGCCCGGCGCGGTGGCGCGGGTGGTGGTCAATCTTTCTCTGGATCGGGAGTTCGACTACCTGATTCCGCCGGAGCTGCGCGGGCGGGTGCGGATCGGATCGCGGGTGCGGATTCCGTTCGGCGCCGGCCGCGGCAGCCGGGTGGGCTATGTGGTCGGCCTGGCCGCCGACTCGGCCGTGCCTGCGGACAGGCTCAAGCAGATTGCCGGGGTCGAAGGCGAGGAGGCGCGGATTCCGGGCAATCTGGTCGATTTGTCGAGCTGGCTGGCCGACTACTACTGCTGCGCCCGCGAACAGGCGGTGCGTACCATGCTGCCGGCCGTGGTGCGCACCGGCAAGGTCAGCCAGAAGCGTCAGTCCTATGTCAGCCTGGTCTCGGAAAAGGGGCTGGGCGAGATTCTGCCGAATCTCGAAAGGCGGGCGCCCAGGCAGGCGGCGATTCTGCACGCGCTGGTTCGCGAGGGGGGGCATTGCCTGATGAGTCGCCTGCTGCACGAGACCGGAGCCGCCGGCGACGCGGTGCGCCGCCTGGCCGACAAGCAACTGGTCACGGTCGAGCAGCGGTCGGTCGGCCGCGATCCGTTTGCCGACGATGTGATTCTGCCCACTCACGCCCTTGTTCTGACCGCCGCCCAGCAGACCGCGCTGTCGACGATTGTCCAGGCGCTCGAGTCCAAGTCGCCGCCGCGCCCGGTTCTGCTCTACGGCGTGACTGGCAGCGGCAAGACCGAGGTCTATTTGCAGGCGATCGACCATTGCCTGAAGTCCGGCCGCGAGGCGATCGTGCTGGTGCCCGAGATTTCCCTCACCCCGCAGACCTGCGAACGGTTCCGGGCCCGCTTCGGCGACTTGGTCAGCGTCATGCACAGCGGCTTGAGCGACGGCGAGCGCTTCGACGAGTGGGCACGGATGAACGAGGGGCGCAGCCGCATCGTGGTCGGCGCCCGCTCGGCCTTGTTCGCCCCCTTTGTCAATCTCGGCCTGATCGTGGTCGACGAGGAGCACGAGTCCACCTACAAGCAGGACGAGGCGCCGCGCTACAATGCCCGCGACGTGGCCGTGATGCGGGGGCGCATGGAGAGCGCGGCCGTGGTTCTCGGGTCGGCCACGCCGGCTCTGGAGTCCTGGCACAATTGCCGCAACGGCAAGTATGTTCTGACTTCCCTGCCACAGCGGGTGGACGAGCAGAAGATGCCGACCATGGAGGTGGTCGACATGCGGGTCGAGGCGGCGAGCCGGGGCGGGGCGCAGATTTTCTCGCGCCGCCTGGAGACTTTGATCCGGCAGCGCCTGGAGGCGGGCGAGCAGACCATCCTGTTTCTCAACCGGCGCGGCTACGCCACCCAGATGCTCTGCGAAAAGTGCGGGTATGTGGCGATGTGCGACGATTGCAGCATAAGCTATACCTACCATCGCAGCCAGAAACAGTTGATCTGCCACCTGTGCGGCCAGGTTCTGAAGGCGCCCGAGCTTTGCCCGCAGTGTCGCGATCCGAACATTCGCTATACCGGACTGGGCACGGAGAAGGTCGAGGCCGCGGCGCGCGCCCTGTTTAAGAAGGTGCGGATCGCGCGCATGGACTCGGACACCATGACCGCCAAGAATTCCTACAAGAAAACCCTCGACGACTTTCGCTGCGGCCGCATTCAGATCCTTCTCGGCACCCAGATGATCGCCAAGGGGCTGCACTTCCCCAACGTCACCCTGGTCGGGATCATCTTTGCCGACCTCGGTCTGTACGTGCCGGATTTTCGGGCCGGCGAGCGCACCTTCCAGCTTTTGACCCAGGTTTCCGGGCGGGCCGGCCGCGGCGAGATTCCGGGGCGCGTGGTGGTGCAGAGCTACACCCCCTTTCATCCGGCTCTGCACTGCGCCGTGGGGCACGAGCTGGAGGCGTTTGTCGAGGAGGAGCTGGAGAGTAGGCGGGAGCTGCTGTATCCGCCATGGACCCGGATGGCGATCGTGCATTTTCGGGCCGAGGACGAGACTCTGGCCTTTCGCGCCGCCGAGGAGTTCGCCACTCAATTGCGGCCGCGACTTGAGGCTCGGGTCGAGATGGCCGGGCCGAGTCCGGCTCCGATCGCGCGGGTGCGCAACAAGTATCGCTACCAGTTGGTGCTGCGCGGCGACAACATGGTTCGGCTGAGCAGACTTTTGCGGGAGACGATGCGCCAATCCAAGGGGAACCGCAAAGTGCATGTCTTCGCCGACATCGATCCGCAATCGCTGCTCTGAGGCAATATGAAAAATCTAAGATTCGGCCGCTACGACTATGCCGCCTTTTTGGCGTTTTTTGTTTATTCCTCGGGAACAGTGGTATTGCCGCTGGCGCTGGTGGACATCGCCGCTGATCTCGGATTTCCACTTGAAGCAGGTGGCATGACCGCTGGCGGCGCTTTGCATCTGATTCGCACCCTTGCCATTGTCGGCGCAATGCTGCTGTGTGGATTTATTGCCGGTCGGGCCGGCAAGCGCCGCACAATGGGTGCGTCGCTGCTGCTGCTGGCCGTCGGCCTGACACTGTGTGCGATATCGCCGGCCTATATAATTCTGCTGTTGGCCCTGCTGCTGGCCGGGGCGGGTGAAGGCGTTATCGAAGGCCTGGCAACTCCTTTTGTTCACGATCTGCATCCAGAAGAACCCGGGCGCTATATTAATTTCACCCACGCTTTCTGGTCGGTGGGGATTGTGGTAACCGTGCTGGCTGGCGGCACTATGCTGGCGGCGGGTATTTCATGGCGGGTGGTTATGATTGCGGCAGCCGCCACTGCTTTGCTGGCAGCGTTGTTTTTACTGCTGCCGGCTCGTCCGGGGAGGGGCTATCCGGAACATCCCGAACCGCTGCATTGGAAAACCGTTGCCGGACAGGCCCGGGCCATTATGCGCATGCCGCGGTTCTGGCTGTTTTTTGCGGCAATGTTTCTGGCCGGCGGCGGGGAGTTCTGCTTGACATACTGGAGTGCCAGCTATTTGCAGCTTAATCTGGGAGCTTCGGTACTGGCGGCCGGTGCCGGGCTGGCCTGCTTTGCCGGCGGCATGGTGGTCGGTCGCAGCGGATGGGCTTTTGTTATTGCACAACATCATTTGCGCCGACTGGTTCTGTTTTCGGCATTGGCAGGTACTGCTGTCACCTTGCTGCTGCCGCGGGTTGAAGACCCGATATGGTTTCTCGTGATTCTGTTTGCGGCCGGCATCTGCACCGCGCCGTTTTGGCCCAGCATCCAAAGTCATTGCACCGGACGCCTCCCCGCCGCCGACAAAACCATGCTGCTGATTATGCTTTCCTGCGCCGGCATTCCCGGCTGCGGTTTTTTTACATGGCTGATGGGTTTTGTTGCCAACCGCTACGGATTGCGGGCAGCCCTTTACCTCGTGCCTGCCTGCTACATTGCCATCGCGGCAATCATGGCTGTGGACCGATTCAAAACACCCCGCCGCCCGAGCTGCACCTAAGCACTACTATGGTCTTCCCCGGCCGTAGGCTGTGCGTCCTGACAGCTACTCTTCCCGCCGCCCTTCCAGCTCCCCCCAGCGCTCGTACAGCTCGGCAGCCCGGGTGCGGGCATCCTCCAGCTCATCCGTCAATTCCTGGGATCGGCGGCCGTGTTTTTTGAAAAAATCGGGATCGGAAAAAATCCTTTCCAGCCTGGCCACTTCTGCTTCCGCATTCAGAATTGCCGCCTCCATGCCG
>SLSR01000266.1 GCA_007130365.1 Lentisphaeria bacterium | reverse complement strand
CCAACGCCGGCAAATCATCCCTGCTCGCGGCCATTTCCGACGCCCATCCGAAAACCGCGCCATATCCCTTCACCACCCTCCATCCCCAAGTCGGGGTGGTGCGCTTCTCCGACTTCTTCCGCCTGACCGTGGCCGACATCCCGGGACTGATCGAGGGTGCCCACGACAATGTCGGACTCGGCCACAACTTCCTGCGCCACATCGAGCGCTGCCGACTGTTCGCCTTCGTGCTCGACACCGCCGGGGTCGATGGACGCACACCCTGGGACGACTTCGCCGCCCTGCGGCAGGAGTTGGCTCTGTACCGCGCCGACCTGGCCGAGCGGCCGGCTTTGATCGTGGCCAACAAGAGCGATCTGCCGGAATTCGCGGAAAACCTGCGCGAACTCCGCCAACGCCTGCCCGACCAACAGATCATCCCCCTCTGCGCCACCGTCGGCGACAACCGTGAACAACTGGCCGTCGCCCTGCGCAAAAGACTCGAAGCCCTGGTCTTGGAGCCGTCTGCCGACGACAGCAGGCAAGATGAAATCAAGATTGAACCATGAGCCTGGCCTAAAAACCAAGCACAAAATATTTGAAACAATCACCCCATTTAACGATCTGTGGGATGACAGCGTTTTGAATTGTACCGGGGCTCCGCCCCGAAAGCCACACCCAGGGGGGTGCGTGAGCCGTAGTGGCTCGAAACTAAGTCAAGCATCTCAGACAAACGGTGAGGTGTCAGCAAAAAAAAGAAGGTGATAAAACAACAAGCGACACCAAATCCTACCTGTGCGAATCCGCATTTGTACAGAAATCTCTGCTCGAACTCCGCGTCAATCTGCGGAGGTACGCAGTCAGTGTGGCACCACTGGGTCGTCCAGAAGAAGGCGCCGCAACGCAGAGGCCAGGCAGAGACACTCCGGGGGTTGGCACTTTTGGCCTACCGCGTGCGTGAGCTACCGCCCCTAAGCCAAGCGCTGGAGAGGGTATCCCCGCCCTCTTCCCGAGGAAGAACATGCGGCTATCTTCGTCGAACATGTGTGGGTGTTGCAGGCCGGCACCTGGAGAAAATGGTTTCGAGACATGACCGGCGAGGTTCCGCCCCGCCCACTTGTGCGGCAAATCCCGTCTATAGGCCCGCGGTGAAAAGACAGGGACGATGCGGAGGATACGGGAAACAATGCCTTGCTGGCTCCCGTTTCAGGGACTACAGCAAAGCCGGAACCGTTGAAAAACTGAACCGGGTTATAAGAGGAACCGCAAACTACTTCACTCCATCCTTTGCAACCGTCAGATGGCGATTCCAGAAACTCGACTCGTGGGTGCGCATGCGCCTGCGTTGTATGAAGCTGAAGCGGAAGAACGACAACGACAACCGCAAAGTCAGAGCAAGGTATTTTATCGGGAAACTCGGGTTGCTGACCTTGGAACAGTTCTGCATGGATTACACAGAACATGGTAAAGCGCGTTGCGTCATTCCTCGGCGCGGGGCAACTCTGTCGAGGGTCGCCCATTGAGAGACCCTCATGATGGTAAATATGGGGAATCAACCCCATTGCGACAACGGGGGGGGGAAGAGGCGAAAGCCTCTCCCCTACCCTCTGCCTCAACCCGGGGCGGTCGGATCGGCGCCCCGCCGCGCGACCAAGCAGTTCGACTATCAAGCCCAAAAGGCCAAAATGTCCCGGGCAGAAACGCCAGGCGGCTTCAGAAGCCAGACTAATCTTCCTCATGATCCTTGACCGCCTGCGCCTGAATCTGCTGGGCCAGGTTGGCGGGCACCGTTTCGTAGCGTTCGAAACGCATTTCGAAACTGCCGCGCCCCTGGGTGATCGAGCGCAATTGGTTGGAATAGTTGAACACCTCGGCCAGCGGCACTTCGGCGGTCACCACCTGCAAGCCCTCCTCCCGGTTCATCCCGAGAATCCGGCCGCGTCGCGAGTTGAGGTCGCCGGAGATGTCGCCCATGTACTCGTCCGGGAACATGATGTTCAAAACCATGATCGGCTCCAGCAGCTGCGGCCTGGCCTGATGCATGGCTTCCCGGAAAGCGCCGCGGGCGGCAATCTTGAAGGCCATCTCCGAGGAATCGACCGGATGGTGCTTGCCGTCGAAGACCACGGCCTTGATGTTGATCACCGTGCAGCCGGCCAGCGGCCCCTTCACCATGGCTTCGTTCACCCCCTTCTCGACCGCCGGTATGAAGTTCTTCGGAATGTTGCCGCCGACCACTTCGTTGGCAAACTCAAAGTTCTCCTCGGGCAACGGTTCCAGGCGCAAATGCACTTCCGCAAACTGCCCGTGCCCGCCGGTCTGCTTCTTGTGGCGATAGACCGCGCTGCCGGTGGAGGTAATGGTTTCCCGATAGGGCACCTTGGGAGTGCGCAGATCGACTTCCACCTTGAAGGTGTTGCGCAGCCGATGCACGATATTCTGAATATGCTGATCGCCCATGCCGGAAAGCACGGTCTCGTGAGTTTCCGGATTGCGCTCGAGATTGATCGTCGGATCCTCCTCGGACAGCCGCATGATCCCGGCCGCGATCTTCTCCTCCTCCCCGCTCTTGACCGCATAGATCGCATAGGACAGGGTGGGATTGGGAAACTCGACCGGAGCCACCGGCTTCGCGTCGGCGGCGCCCGCCAAAGTCTGGTTCACCGCCGTATGCTTCAACTTGGCGATCGCCACAATCTGCCCCGGCACCGCCTTCTCCGCCACCTCCTGCTCCTTGCCGTTAAGATGCAGCAGAGAGCCAAAGCGCTCCTTCGAGCCGTTGCTCACGTTGAACGCATCGGAATCGGAGGTGAACTCGCCGCTATAGACCCGCAGCAGGGTCAACTGTCCGATGAACGGATCGCTGATCGTCTTGAACACGAACCCGACCCCCTTGCCGTCGGCCGAACGAGTCAGCTCGCCGCCCTCGGCCAGAGCCGGGCCGCCGATCATCAGCGGCGACGGAAACAGGTTGGCAATCCCGTTCATCAATTGCTCGACCCCGACATCCCGGCCGGCGCTGCCCGCGAACACCGGCACGATGTCGCCGTCGACAATCGCCTGGTGCAGGCCGGCCGAAATCTCCTGCTCGCTCAACTCCTCGCCCTCGAGATACTTGTTCATCAGCTCTTCGTCGGTCTCGGCAATCGTATCCATCAAGGACTCTCTGTACTTCTCGACCAAAGCCGACACTTCGGAGGGGATCTCCGTATCCCGCAGCACGTGGACCACCGAGGACAGGGATTCGCCGGAACCGACCGGAACCGTGAACGGAATGCAGGTAGTGGCGCCGTAGCTGTTCTGCAACTGCCCCAGCACTTCCTCGTACTTGGCCTGGTCGCGATCCAGGCAATTGATGAAAAAGGCTCGCGGGATATTGCGCTTGACCGCCTCTTTCCAGGCGCGGATCGTACCCATGTCGATCCCCACCGCGCCATCGACCACGATCAAAGCCGCGTCGGCCTGACTGATCGCGGCGACCGTCTCCCCGAAATAATCGGCATAGCCGGGAGTGTCGATGAAAAAGAAGCCGTGCTCGTTCCACGAGCAGTTGAGCACTCCGTTGTAGATGCTCGAGCGCTTCTCATGCTCCTCCGGCCGAAAGTCGGAGACGCTGGTCCCCTGGTCGACTTCGCCAAGTCGGTTGACCGCCCCCGACTTGTGCAGGATACGGTCGGCGAGGGTGGTCTTGCCGCAGCCCAAGTGTCCGGCCACCACGAAGTTCCTGATCTTGTCGACATTGCATTGCTTCACCGGCATTCCTCCGTTGTTCGCTATTGGTTTTCTGATGTCACCTCAAAATAACCGCAACAATAATTCAACCCGAAATCCGCGACCGACCGCGGCCGCGTTCCAAAGACAAAAAGATAAACTAATTCCAAACCGCGAAAAGTAAAATCGACATCGCACGAACAGTTTGACAAACTCGCGATTCGTGTGAATTAATCCTGACAGATGCTATCCTGATCAATTCATGCAAACTCGGCCATGAGTCATTATATATTCATATTCAACATTATGTCGAATTTGTCGCAAACAATCACATGGCCAAATAATTCATGGCCGAATTTCACCCCCGAAGGGCGGCCAATTTCACCGCATCTTGCCGCGAGACAAGCCATCGCCTTGCGGCAGAATGCCACAGCTACGGCTTGTCTCGCGGCAACCTGCGGCAAACTTGGCTCGTGAATTAAGCAGGCTATATTATACAGGAAAATCCCGACACATCAATCCTCGCACCCAGGGAGAGATTCATCGATGAATTCGATGAAAACAGAACGACTTAACTCGTCGTCCGGCAATAAGGATTCGTTTATTGGTTCATTACTCATTTTTTTTCTTAACTTTCGGTTACGCCCAATTTGCGCAGTTTGAAGAAGATGTTTTTCCAATTCTGGAGGGCTTTTTTCGCCGTTTCTACGGCATCTTCCAACTCCGTGATATTTTCAATTGGTTTAAACAGGCAGGTTTGTGCACCGATCCGCATACATGCAAGAATATTCTCCTGGGTCACATACCCTGTCATCATAATTACATGCGCCATGGGGAAATCCTTG
>SLSR01000165.1 GCA_007130365.1 Lentisphaeria bacterium | reverse complement strand
CATGTTGTCGATGATCGAGCCTGGCAGATAGGTGTTGCTGCTCAGGTGAATGGTCGGGGCGCCGGTGACCTGCATCATCACATCGTTCCGGTTGCGGATATTGTGGTTTCCCACTTGGGTTGCCCGGGCGCCGCGGGCCTCCAGCATGAGCAGAGCCTGACGAATTTGCTGGTTGCGGATTCCGCGCGGCCCCGCCCCCTGGCAGAGATAGAAGCGGCCGGGCTCGGCCGCCGAATCGTAGCGCACCAGGCTGCGCTCGATCAGCTTGAGCGCGTCCTCCACCGTGTAGGTGATCAGGCCGGTGGTCGGCCGCAGGCTGATGCCGAAGACCGGGATCGTGCCGTCGAACGCGCGCTCCTGGCCGAAGAACCCATGCCGCTCCTTGATCTGGTCGAAGCCGCCGAACATCAGGGCGGCGGCGGTCGATTTGCGAGCCGTCCGATAGGGCACGCCGCGAGTGATTGCGATATAGTCCACCGCCCGCCCCAGCAAGTCCAGACGTTCGCGCACCGGCGTCATGATTTCCTCTTCGAAGGTGGCCGCGTCCACCGCGACCGCGCTGGCCGTTGAAATCTCGAGCAGATTGGCCGGCGGCAGACCGCGCGCCCGCATGTAGGCGTTGGCGATTTCCAGAGAATCCGGGAATTCACGGTTGGCCACCACCAGCACGCGTCCGGCACGCACCTGCAGGCTCGCGGACTCGACTTGCGCCTCCGCCTCCGCCGTCTTTGCGGACTCCGCAGACAACAGGGCCAGGCAACCGGTGGCGAGTCGGCAAAGCAAACGAAAGAATTGCCCGCGCCCTTTGTCTTTTTGGGTTTTCACTGTCATGGTAAATCCTTTGCATCATTCAAAGATAGCCGAACCAAGTCTGCAATTACGATACTGTCAGGCCGCAATATTGCAATGCTGTATTATGGTACAAAAATTGTACCGTTTGTCCGTACGAGGACGTCGGCGAGAGCTATCGAGTCAGCAATTTTATTAGGCGGGAAGTACGAAAATGACTGGTTTGGCGGAAAAGGGCGAGCGTCTGCAAGGGTTGATTCGCGAGTGCGGCAGTCTGGCGGTGGCCTTCTCGGGCGGGCTCGACAGCACCTTGCTGGCGGCGGTGGCGGTGCGCGAGCTGGGCGCTCTCTCTCTGGCCATCACCGCGAGGTCGCCGCTCTACCCGGAACATGAGCAGCGGGAGGCGGCGGAGCTGGCGCGCCTGATTGGGATTCGTCATCTGACGGTTGATTCGGACGAGCTGGAGGTGGAGGGCTTCGCCGACAACCCGCCGGATCGCTGCTATCTCTGCAAGCGCGAGTTGTTCTCTTCGCTGTGGCGGCTGGCGGCGGCGGAGGGGATCGAGCACCTGGCCGACGGCAGCAATCTTGACGACCTGGACGACTATCGGCCGGGGCGGCGGGCGACTCGCGAGCTGAAGGTGCGAAGTCCGCTGCTCGAGGCGGGGCTGAACAAGCAGGATATCCGGGCGCTCTCCCGGCAGATGAAGCTGCCGACGGCGGACAAGCCGGCCTTTGCCTGTCTGGCCTCGCGCTTCCCCTACCACACTCGGATTACCGAGGAGAAGCTGCGGGCGGTCGGGGCACTGGAGAGTTGCCTGCGCGAGCTGGGGTTCCGTCAGTTTCGGGCACGGCACCACGGCGATATCGCGCGGATCGAGCTGGGGTTGGAGGACTTGGCCAGGGCATGCCGGGACGAGGTTCGCGAGCGCATAGTGGAGACCGGCAGGCGGGTTGGGTTTGAATATGTCACTCTCGACCTGGCCGGCTATCGCACCGGCAGCATGAACACGGCCGAGGTTCTGGCGACACAGGCCGGGTAGGGGTAGGGGGCTTGAACCTCGATCCTGATTCCGTGAAAATTCATTTGAAAATCACGGTCGGTCTTTCGTTCTTGGCCTGTCATACCTCTTCCGGGTATCCTGTGCGGACGATTGCGCCGTCCCGCATGACCGCCACCCGATCCGCCAAGTAGCGCATCTCCTCGCGCCGATGACAAATGTGCAGGGTTGTGGTTCCGAACTGCCGATGCAGCGCCTTGATTTCCCGCATCAAATCGTTGCCGGTGCCCTCGTCGAGGGCACTCAGTGGTTCGTCCAGAAGCATGATGTCCGGACGCACCACCAAAGCCCGTCCCAGGGCGACCCGCTGTTTTTCGCCGCCGGAAAGATGGGCGGGCAGACGTTTGGCCAGATGGCCGATCTTCAGTTTTTCCAGTATTTCACTGACGCGCCGGGCGATTTCCTCTGTTTCCTGCCGACGATTCTCCGCCGCCGGCCGAAAGGTCTTGGAGTACAGCCCGAAGGCCACATTCTGCCAGACTGTCTTGAAGGGGATCAGCGCCAAGTCCTGCGGCACGTAGCCGACGCGCCGATAAGCCGGGTCGGTTCGGGTCAAGTTGCGGCCGTTGATGTGAATTTCGCCCGTCATCGGCCTTCGCAGGCCGGCGATCAGCTCGAATAGGACGGTCTTTCCGGAGCCGGTGGGGCCGAACAAGACAAAATATTCTCCGTCGTCAACCTCGAAAGATAAACTTTCCAGGTAGAATTCTGGGTAGCTTATGGAGAGATTGTCCACTTTCAGCATCAGGAAAAGAACCTTCCGCCGCCGAACTTCTTGAATATGGTCAAGGCGCCCATGGCGATTGCGATCATCAGCAGGGCGATCGCCAAGGCGGTCTGCACCCGCCCCACCGAGAGTTCCAAGTAGATGGAAGTGGCCAGCACTTCGGTGCGCTGACGAGTCGTCCCGACCAGTATCATCATGGGGCCGAACAATCCGATGGCCACCGCCCACGCAATGACGCCGCCGGCAATTATGCTGTTCCGAATCATCGGCAGGCTAACCCGCCAGAAGACCCGCCCCGGAGTGTAGCCCAAGGTTCTCGCCACCATTTCGACCCGAGGGTCGAGATGGTCGAAGGCAGCCTTGACGGTGCGTATGGCATAGGGTGTGACGGTGAAGAACTGGGCCAGGACAATGCCCGCCTGCCGATAGACGAAACGGAATCCCGCCCCCTCGATCGCCTGCCCCGGCGCGGTCCGGAAGAAGACCAGCAGGCAGAGCCCCATGACCACCGGCGGCAGTACGATCGGGATATCGACCACCGCGTCGAACAGGAAACGGCCCGGAAACTTGAAGCGACTTAGAACATAGCCGACCGGTACCGCCACCATGACCGCCAGCAGAGCGCTGGCCGAAGCGGTCCACAGGCTGAGGCGCAAGGCGAACATGATGTCGGGATTGCGAAAAATCGCCGGAAACGAATGGTAGTCGAGGTAGGAAACCACGGCACCCAGCAAGAGCGCCAGGGAACCGACGAACAGCACCAGGACGAGAGCCGCAAAGTGGTCGAAACTGAATATGCGATTGAATTTATTCGGCTTCAATATAGCCATAGTGCGCGAAAACCTTTCTGGCGAAATCGGAAGTGGCGAATTCCATGAACTTATTCGCCTCCTCATGATTTTCCGAGGTCGTCAACCGTACCAGGGTGACCCGGGTCTTTTCGGGGAACTCGACCCCGATGTCGACCTGCTCAAGCTCTTCCGGGTAGAGGGCGGCAACGAAGTTCCAGACCGCCGCCGCATCGACATGGCCGGTGGTCAGCGCCAGGGCGGCATCGGCATGGCTGCGTGCTTCGACCACGATATTTCCTTTGACATCCTCCCCCCAGTTCTCGCGTTCGAGTGCGGCCTCGATCATTTTGCCGGCGGTGGCATAGCGCGGATCGACCGTGGCCAGGCGCAGGTTGTCCCGACCCAAATCGGCCAATCCCGAAATGTTGCGGGGGTTTCCCCTGGGAACCAGCAGAATCGGCTCCAGGCGGCCAACCACCGTGTAGCGGTCGAGCAGCCCTTTGTCGTCCAGTATCTCGGCGTAGGGATCATGGCAGATGTAAAGATCGCCGCGGCCGCCCATTTCAATCAGCGGCAACAATTCGGAGGAACCGCCGAAATTGAAGACCACGGCGATCCCGTGGCGTTGCTGGAACTCGGACGCGATCCATTCCATGGCCAGGCGCATGGAATTGCCGCAATGAACAACCACCTCCCGGTCGGAGTCGATGCGGGTGAACCGGCTCATCTCCTGCAGCGGGGTGGCGCCGGTATAGGCGTCCCGACGGGGCTGCCGTTCATTGTCGCCGCCGCAGGAGACCATCAAGATCAAGGCTGCCGCGAACAGCGGGCTCGTCGTGCTCAACCTAAAAAATCGATTCATCCTTCAGTGTCCTTGTTGTCTTGGATTTGGGCTTGGCGGATCGTACAGATGGCGTTGGAAGACTGTCATGCTCGTTTCCGAACGAATGAACTCGACAAACTGTCGGGCCTTTCCCTGGCGTTCGGAAAAAGAGAGGATCGCCACCGGCACCGGCGCGGTCAGGTTTGACTCCAGCGGAATTTCCACATACTCGGCCTGACTCGCCCGCGCCGCCACCGGCCGCCAGACAATCGCCGCGTCGAGGTGTCCCAGTTCGAGATTGGTCGCCAGCTCGGGTACGGTTACGCTTTCGAAGACCAAATTTCTTTCGATCTCCTGTTCGGAGATATGGTTCTTCGCGAAGATCATCCGCGCGATCCGCCCGATCGCCGCCGTCCGGGCGTCGGCCAAACCCAGTCTCACGCCTTCCTTCAGCAAATCGTCGACCCCGCGAATATCCCGGGGGTTCCCTTTGGCGACCATGATCACCGGCACGAATTCGGCCACCGGCCAGCTTCCCTCGATCAATCCCTCGGCGGCGGCCCGCTCGATATAGTATTGGTCGCCCGGAATGAACAAGTCGCCGCTTCGACTTACCTGGATGCGCCCCAGCAGCAAACTTGAGGCGTTGTAGTCGACCCGCACCGCGATGGCGGTTTCCTCGATGAACATCTCGACGATCTCCTCGACCGCCGGTCGCAAGCCGGCGCCGCAGTAGAGGAACAATTCATCCCCGGAATCATCCGCGGAGTGCCGCCAGAACAGCCCAATGCCGACGATCACGACAATGGCAGGCAGCAACAGCAAGTGGGGTTTTCGCATGTCGTATCACTCCAGCAGTCTGCCTTGTTCCATTTGATAGCTCTGGTCGGCATGCATCGCGGTTCGCCGGTCGTGCGATACCAGGAGCACACCGCCGCCGCCCGCGGCGAAATCGGTGATATAATGCATCACTTCGGCCGCATTGTCATCGTCGAGATTGCCGGTCGGTTCGTCGGCGAAAAGAAACTTCGGACGGTTGATCAGCGCCCGCACCAAAGCGACCCTTTGCTTCTCGCCGGTGCTGAGCTGGGCCGGTCTATGTCCGACACGCTCAAGCAGGTCGAACCGGCGCAGCAGTGCCAGCGCCCGCTGCCGGGTATCCGCCCGTTCGTCCCTGCCGCCCGCCGACCCGGCGATGGTCGGCACCAGTACGTTCTCCAGTACATTCAGGTAGGGCAGCAGATGAAACTGCTGGAAGACAAAGCCAATGTTCCGCGCTCGTTCCACGGCTCTTTCATCGTGGGAAAGCGCGTACAAATCACTGCCGTCCAAGCTTGCCGTGCCGGTGTCCGGCGGCAGCAGGCCGCCGGCCGTCAGAAGCAGCGTCGTCTTGCCGCAGCCACTGCGGCCGTTGATGGCCACCACCTCGCCGCGTCCGACTCGCAAGCTTACGTCGGCCAACGCCGCTACGCGGCCGCCGTTGGCGATAAAGGTCTTGTTCAGCCTGTCGATTGTCAAAATCATATCACCTGCCTCTGGTTTATTCATTCTTCCCGCAGGATCAGGGCCGGATCGAGACGGGCGGCCATGACGGCGGGCAGCAAGGCCGCCATGGTGGCGAGAACGGGCGCCAGCAGCAGACCGAGCAACAGTATGGCGGGGTCGATCAATTCCGGCAATCGCCACCCAGCCGAATCGCCCCCATGCCATGCCAGGCCGACACTCAGGCCGACCAAAACACCGAGCATCCCGCCGAGCACCCCCATCGACCATGCTTTGGCCAGGAATATCCACAGTATCTTGACTCGGGAAAAACCGACCGCCCGCAGCACGCCTATCTCATAGCGCCGTTCCCGGACACTATTGAAGACCAGGAGGAAAATCCACAGTCCGGCCCCCAGCGCCAGCAGGGGCACAATAACCGCGGCCAGACGCTCCTTTCCCTCCCGCATTCGGTCGCGTTGCCGCATCGCCGCATCGACCACCTGCCGATGCGCCGCCTCCGCTTGCTGGCGCACTTCCGCCCGGGGAGCAATCAGGGACGTGAACTCATAGACCCTGGCGTGCGGCAGAATGGCCGCAACCTCGTCGTGTATTCTTCCCAATTCATCCAGATCGCAGACGCATTCGAGGGCGAATATGCCGTTTATTTTACCCGGTCTGCCTAGAATGTCTTGGGCATGGTGCAGGGGTACGGTCACCGTAATGTCGTCGTCGGAACCGCGATGCGCATGCACCCGATTGACCGTTAAGCTTTGGCCGTTGAGGACAATGCTGTCGTCGGGTCGCAGCTCCAGCCTAACGGCGATGTCCGCCCCGAGGTCGGCCATGCCGTCGGGAATGCGCGGTACGATCGGCGACCGGTATTCGTCGTCTTCAGTAAGAAACTCGGGCTTGGTGAAGACCGGCACCTGGCCGCGGATTCCCGAGAGCATCACCTCAATCTTTTTTTCCTGCCAAAGTACCCTTTCCTGCAAGACCGGCAGCAGGTGGTTCAAAGTGGTGACCTCGCCATGGGCCAGCCTCCAGGCATCTTCATACTCGAGATAGGTGTTGGGATGCCCCAGCCTGCGGAACTCCGCCATGTCCTGCTCCCGGTTGAGGATCAGTACATTGTGCCCCATGTCGCGCATAATCCGCCGGTAGCGGTCTTCGAGCTGGGTCATCTCCGCGCGCAGTTCCCTCTCGGTTTCCAGAAGAGTCTGCTCGGTGGTCAGGTCATGAGCCCGCAGTTGCATCGCCAGCGCCACCAGAACAGCCGTGGCCACAGTCAGTGAGAGCAGGCCGGCCATAAAGCCAAGCTTGCGGTAGGCAATCTCGCGACTAATCAGTTTCCATATTTTCATAGAACCTCAGTTTTTTTATGATTGAAGACCATTGGTTCTCACACTTTAGTCCTTTCGGCGGACGAGAGCGGTGGACGAGTTCGAGGTTACGCGCCACCAACACCCTTGCCCGACCCGCTTAACCGCCACCTGCTTTTGACTCCATGACTACGTGTCTTCATGACTCCGGCTCGCCCGCTATCGTCAACCGATCTCCCATTTCATAAAGCCACATTTCGACAAAGCTTGCGCTATGCCCGGGAGCGGCTCCTGAACAAGGCAAAGGCTCCTGCGGTCAGCAGAATGGCAATTGCGCCGAGGACGACCGGGAGCCGCAGCAACCATCTGTCGGTTTGTCGATCCGTCTCATTCGGGATGTCCAGCTCGGTGTCAGGCGACATGGCCTGCGAAATTCTTTCAGCCATGAGGTCGAGCGGATCCGGATCATCGGCGTCAGTCCCAGTCTGCGACCAGCCGGCGTCCGCGGGCGGAGCCGGCAACGATTCCGGCTCGGGCTGCGCCTGCCGAATGCTCTCGACTTCCCCGGCCAGCCTGCGCCCAACCTCGCGTCCGCGCTCCTCGAAGCTGGACATGGCGCCAACCGGAGCCAGCATGGTGTCGGAGATGACTTGCACCGCCGCCGCCCAGTTCTTGGAGATCAGCAGATCTATGCCGGGGTTGAGCATCTTGACCTGGCAGGAGCAGGGGCCGGCCAGGAACTCGGCGGCACGGGTCAGATTTCGGGGGTCAATGCCGTCGCCGACAATCGCCCACATGCAAATGCCGCGACCATACAGGGGAAAGACCATCGGCTGCGCGGCCATCTCGTCAAGGTCGGGTTCGCTTCCGGCCAGCATTCTCACCAGAAACTCCTCGGCGCGATCATCGCGAGCCAGGCGCATGGTCGAGAATCTGATCTCCGGCGCCGGCCCGCCGTCGCGCTGATCCCACCACTGTTCCGGATCGGGTAGCTCGAGCACCTGCTCGAGGCGGGCAACTTCCCGGTTGAGCAGCTCCATCGCCCGGTTGTCCCGCGCCCGATTGCCGCTTTCCAGCAGCAGCCAGACGGGTTTGCCGCGGGCCAGTTCTTCGGCGGCCTGACGGCGTACCGGCGAATCGAGCAGCCGCGACAGGTTGTCCAAGTTCGCGGCACCCCGCCACAGGGGTTGCTCTCGCCGGGTGATCGCCGGATAGCGCACGACCATCCAGGGAAGCTCCGGCAGGGTTCGGTCGCCGTCGAGATAGCGCTGAATTGCCTGCGGCTGTTCCTCGACATCGATCAGGCTAACGGCAATGTTGGCCTGGCTTGCCACGGGCCCGCGCAAGTACTCGATGATATCGGCCGCGGGATCTTCCGGCATGCTCTGCTCCGAGCCGCCGCGGTAAAACACCGTGATCCGATAGGGGTCGGGCTCCCAGTACTCGACCGAATAGCGAAAGACCGGGATCGGACAGGCCTCGGCGGGGATCGACCAGCAAACGGCCATCGAGAGAAAGGCGGCCAAAGGGATTTTTGCCAGCGTTCCAGCGGGCAGGATCCCTGGCCGGGTGGTTAATATCCGCCATGCTCCAGTCATTGTAATGCCAGCTCCTGACCGTTGATTATCGGCTTGCGCGTCGAGCAGCCGTCCGCCAGGGTGATGCGCAATTGGCTTGCCCCGCGCAGGTTGATCGGCACCGGCGCCATCCGCCAGTCGTCCTCGGTCGGGAGCGACCAGAACTTCATCCAGGCCTCGACAGTGAAGGCGGAATAGCCGTCGAAGATGCCGAAGTCGTCGACAATGTCCACATGGGCGGCCTTCCCGTCGAAACGCAGCGCACCCTCGGAGGTCTGGCCGTGGGAAGCCTTGACAAAGCCCAGGACGGACGCGAGAAAAACCACTCCGGCCAGCATCCCGGCCATCCGGCGACAACCCGTCCGCCAGGAGGCATCAACGGATGAAAGCCCTCTTTTGTCCGAGCGTGCGGAAGCAAGGCATCCGGCGGGTGAGAAGAGGTGAGTGTTGAATGATTTTGTCCTTGTGTGGGGCTCTGGTTTGAGCAAGTCGAAAAAATACAGCAATCGACCACGTATCCTTTTATCCATAGCTTTTTTTCAATTAATATAGGATCGCTTTTGGGGAAGACAAGGAAAGCCCAGGTATGGTTGCAGATTGCTGACGCATCATGCGCGATTGACAAACGGTTCCGGCGCCTGTATGTTCAGCTTTGGCTGTGGCGTGATCGCGGTTGGCCTGGGAGGGTTGGGGGCGGGCCGGTGGTTTGGCAAAGGATTCCGGTTTTGTTCGTATTGTTTTTAATCATGTGGACGGTGATCGTGTATTCGCTCTATATCGCGATTCGCGGCAATCCTCTGCCGCGTCTGGTGGCGGAGCAGCCGGTGGAGTTGCTGGAGCATTTGGATCAACAGTTCGAGGCGCGGGGCGGGGCACCCGAGGCGGGCGGCTCGACGGCCGATTTCATCCGTCGATTCTCGCGTTCGGCACTGTTCGAACTCTTGGCCTTCGTCCTGGAGCTCGGCCTGCTTTTCTTTCTGGTTCTGGCCTGGGAATTCGAGGTTGCCTTCTACTTCTGGCTGTGCGTTGCCCTGCTGTTGAAGAATTTGGCGGCCTTCGGCTTCAGCTGGAACTACTCGCGCTCGATGCGTCACAGCCAGGGATTGTTCAAGCACTTGTTGCGGATTCCGTCCTGGGTGGGGATGCTCGACCGGCTTTCGGCGGCGCTTTCGGCGGCGGGGTTTATTCTTCTTTTGCTCCATATATTCAATCATTGGATGGGCGGCGGGGAAGCATGACTCAGGTTCGGGACAGTCGTCTTTACTTGTTTACCGGTTCCGACCCGGCCGGGGTGGCGGCCGCCGCCAAGCGGCTGATGCGCGAACTGGTCGGGGACAAGCCGGATCCCTTTGTCTGCGACACGATTGTCGAATCCGACAATCTATCGACTTTGGAGGCTTTGCAGCAGACCGTCTCGTCGGTTCGTTCGCCGCCTTTTTTCGGCGATTGCAAGACGGTTTGGCTGAAGGACTTCAGCGGCTTTTCCGGGGAGACCAAGACGGGGCAGTTGGCCGAGCCGTTTGCGCGGCTTTGCGATTTCATCGAGGCCGGAATTCCGGCCGATATCCGCCTGGTGCTTAGCGGCTGCGGGATCGACCGGCGCAAGCGCCTGTACAAATTGTGCAAGGCCGGCGGGGTGGTCGAGGAATTCGAGAAGCCAATGATTGCCGACCGGGACTGGGAAGGCCGGATGGGGCAGATCATCGAGCGACGGGCGCGCGACAAGGGTGTCCGCATCGCGCCCGACGCGGTGGATTATCTGGTGCAAGTTCTGGGCACGGACACGACCCGCATCGAGCCCGAGCTGGAAAAGCTGATCGCCTATTGCGGCGGGCCGGGGGAGACCTTGACGATGGCGGCGGCGCAGGAGGTCTGCCGGGGCGACGGTGAATTTGTGGCCTGGGCCGTGCGCGACGCGGTAGGCAATCGGGATCTGCGCAAGGTATTGAGCCTGACCGAGTCGATTCTGCACGGCGAACGCGATCCGGATCGCGCCATTCTCGGCATGATCCGGCAAACCGCCGACGGCTTCTACGCGATGATCCAGGTGCTCATGCTGATGCATCGCTGTCGGGTGCGCCAGCCGCGGCAACTGGGCAACCTGCTCAAGACCATGGCGGCGGAAGACAAGCAGCGGGCGCTCGAGGATGGACTTGAGATTGTCGGGTGGCATCCGTATCGGGTGCAGATGCTGGCGCAGCAGGCTACCCGCTTCAGCGGCCCCGAGCTGGTGGAGGCGGTAAAATGCTTGCGGGACGGGTTCTGGAGCTGCATTTCGGCGCCCTCCGAAAGTAGAATCGTGTGGGACAGTCTGGTTTTTCGGATTCTCGGCAGGGAAGATGCGCGGCGGCAGTGAGTTGCGCCGTGGAACTGCGGCGGTTGCATGATGCGGCGCGAGCTGTTGGTAATACGGTCGTCCCCGACCTGACCACACGAAAGGTGGTCAGGTGAGCAGTCATTTTTTAACCGCGAAATACGCGAAACTGCATCCAACACGATTAAAGGACGGGAAGATTATGGCGCTCTGGGGCGGAAGGTTCAGCAAAGAGACAGATCGGCGGGTGGCCGAGTACACGGCTTCGGTGGACTACGACCAACGCCTGTATCGGCACGACATCGAGGGCAGTCTGGCCCATGTCAGGATGTTGGCGGCCAGCGGCATCGTTCCGGCGGCGGACGCGGAGAAGATCAGTCTCGGGCTGATTGCCATACGCGACCGGATCGAGGCGGGCGAGTTTGTCTTCGATCCGGCGCTCGAGGATGTTCATATGAACATCGAAAAGGCTTTGATCGACGAGGTTGGCGAGGTCGGCGCCCGGCTGCATAGCGGGCGCAGTCGGAACGACCAGGTGGCCACCGACGAGCGGCTTTATTTGCGCCAACGATGCGGCGAACTGAGCCACGGTTTGCGGGACATGCAGCGGGCGCTGGTCGACTGCGCCGACCGTCATCGCGAACTGATCATGCCGGGACTGACCCACCTGCAGCATGCGCAGCCGGTGCCGGTGGCGCATCATTTGCTGGCCTATGTCGAGATGTTCGAGCGCGACCGCGGCCGGTTGGCGGATGCGGTCGACCGCTTCAATGTGCTGCCCCTGGGGGCGGGGGCGCTGGCCGGCTCGACTTTGCCTCTGAACCGTGAAATGGTGGCGCGCGAGCTGGGCTTTCCGAAAATCGCCCGCAACAGTATGGACGCGGTGGCCGACCGCGACTATGTGGTCGAAGTCCTGGCCGCGCTCGCGCTGATCGCCATGCATTGTTCGCGGCTGGCCGAGGATGTGATTTTGTGGGCTTCGCAGGAGTTCGGCTTTGTCGAGCTGGACGATGGCTTTTGCACCGGCTCCAGCCTGATGCCGCAGAAGAAGAACCCGGATATCGCGGAATTGGCGCGTGGCAAAACCGGCCGGGTGTACGGTGCGCTGGTCGCCGTTCTGACTACGATGAAGGGGTTGCCCTTAACCTATAATCGGGATATGCAGGAGGACAAGGAAGGGTTGTTCGACGCGCTGGATACGGTGGCCGCCACGCTTGGCGTGATGGCGCCGATGATGGCCAGCGCCGAATTCGACGGCGAAGCGATGGCCCGGGCCGCCGCCGATCCGGCCTTGATGGCTACCGATCTGGCCGAATGGCTGGTCGGGCGGGGAGTGCCCTTTCGCGAGGCTCATCGGCAGGTCGGGGAACTGGTTGCCTTGAGCCGGAAGCTGGGGCTTCCGCTGAACCGGCTCGACCTGAATCAAATGCGGCAGGCCATCCCGCTGGCCGAGCAGGAGTGCCTGACCCTGTTCGACGCCCGGCGCAGTGTCGAGGCGCGCAACCTGCCGGGCGGCGCGGCCTTCGGGCAGGTGCATGGCCAGCTTGCCGATTGGCGGCAGGCTCTGGCCGCGGCGGATGGCGGGGACTTGCCTGAATAGTTCGCGCGAATTCGGCCATGCGCTATTATTAGAGGTGGATGCGCCGAGTTCGCCGCCAGGTGAATCGGTGAATCCGATGCAGGGACACATCGGCGCTGCGCACTCGACGTGCCTACGGACGGGGCTGTCCCCAAGTTCAGACAGCCTTGACCGGTAAATTGTCAGGCTGGATGGTTAAGTTCAGAAAAATGGGATGTCTTTAGGCATGAACGATTGGCGCGATGGTCTCGAGCATGTCATGATCCTCGGTCTGGGGGCGAGCGGCTTGGCGGCGGCGCGTCTGGCTTTGCGTCTGGGGCTGCGGACCGAGGTCAGAGACCAGGGCGAAGGTGTGAATTTACAGGAAACGGCCGCGCAGTTGCGTCGGCAGGGTGCCGAGGTGCGGCTGGGATCCGAGGCGATGGTTCGACCGGGGCGCGTTCCCGATCTGGTCGTGGCCAGTCCGGGAATTGCTCCCGGGAGTCCGCTGAGGCGGATGGTGCGGGGACTCGACCGCCCCTTGGTCGGCGAACTGGAGTTCGGCGCCGGGCACTGTGCCAGCCCTCTGCTCGCGGTTACCGGCAGCAACGGCAAGACGACCACGGTCGAGTTGACGGTTCACTGTCTGCGCCAGGCCGGACTGGCGGCGGTGGCGGCCGGCAACATCGGAGTGCCGCTCTGCCAGGTTGCCCTGGAGACCCCGGCACCGCCGGTCGTGGTGCTCGAGGTCAGTTCATTTCAGCTTGAAACCATTGACCGGCTGCGGGTGCGTGCCGCCGCCTATCTTAATTTGAGCGAAGACCATCTCGACCGCTATCCTGATTTCATGGCCTATGCCGAGGCCAAGGCGCGGATTTGCCAGACTGTCGAGCGCGCCGACCAGTTGATTCTGCGTGATGACTTGGTGGGGCAGGCGGCACTCGCGCCCCGCCTGCGCCAGCTTCCCGGCCGACCGCTGATTTTCAGCTCGCGTCCGGAAGCCAGGGAGCGCGCCGACTATTTTGTCGGCACTGGAAATGAACTTTGCCGTCGGCGTGAAAATGGCTGTGGCCGCCTGGTTCTGGCACGAGCCGACGAATTGAAGATGCAGGGCGGCCACAACCTGGAGAACGCGCTGGCGGCGGTTGCCTTGTGCGAGCGCTTCGGGATCGATCCGGCGGTGGCCGCCGCCGCCTTGGCCAGTTTTGAGCCGGCCGCCCATCGTTTGCGGACGGTGTTTGTACGGAACCGGATCAGGGTGGTCGACGATTCGAAGGCAACCAATCCGGACGCCTTGATTCGCGCCTTGCAGGCGCTGGCCGAGCCGGGCAGAAAGAATATTGTTCTAATCGCCGGCGGCCTTGATAAGAAGATGGATTTTTCCCCGGTGAAACCATGGCTTGCGAATGCTGTCAAACATGTCGTATGCATCGGCGAATGCCGAAACCGCCTGGCCGCGATATGGGGCGGCCAGACGGTTTGCGATGCTTGCGATAATTTTGCTGAAGCGGTGGCGGCGGCGGTGGCATCCGCGGAATCCGGTGATACAGTGCTTTTGTCGCCGGGTTGCGCGAGCCAGGATATGTTTGCCGACTATGTTGAGCGCGGCCGAATGTTTATCGATCTGATTAGCAAGGAGATGGAAAAATGAGTGCGCAGCAGGACTCCGTTTGTCGTCGGGAATCGAATTCGCATATATGGTTCGGGGCGGGACTGATTCCGCTGTTGGCGGTAGGACTTGGCCTGACCTCAGGCTGTCGAACCATGTCGCCCCGCGAAGTGGTCCTGCTCGATTCGCGCGGGGTTTTGCCGCCGCCCTATGTCGAACCCGCCGCCGCCGACGATGCGCCGGGGGTCGAGCCCGATTTCCCCGATTTCGATCCTCTGCCTTCGCTCGAACCTCTGCCGCCGGATATCGAAACCGACTATCCGGATCCGGACGATCCCGATTTCGCGCCGCTGGTTCCCGAACCGCCGCCGACGGAAGTGGAAAGTGATTTGATTGCCTATACTGTGCAGCCCGGCGACAGTCTGTGGCGGATCAGTCGGATGTATGGAATTACTCACCAGGAACTTGCCGCCTATAACAATATGGAATTGGACGATGTGCTTAGAGTCGGTCGGGAATTGCGCATTCCCCCCGGCGGACGGCTGGTGCCGGAGGCGGAGCGAACGACTGCCCCGCCCAGGCCGCGGCCGGAGCGGGAGACGCGAGATTCACGGCCGCCGGCTCGATCCGACTTGCAGCCCGGTGAAAAATATACGGTTCGTCGCGGCGACAGCCTGTCCGTGATTGCCCGCGACTTCGGGGTGCGCATCAACGAGATCAAGGCGCTCAACGATCTGACCTCGGACATTATCTACGAGGGGCAGACCCTGGTGATTCCGCAAACCGCCGATGCGACGCAGCCGCAGCCTCCCCCGACCGAATCCGAACCGCCGATAGTCGAGGAGGAAGAGGATATTTTCACCTGGCAGCCGGAGCCGGAGCCAAGCGGAAGAACCGAGCCGCCGCCCTCGAGCCTTGACACCATCACTCATTTCGTGGTCGAAGGCGACGACAGTCTGGCCGACATTGCCGCGATGTACGGGGTTCGGGTTGAGGCGTTGCGTCAACTTAATCCGGGCATCAGCGATCGCGACCTGCGTCCCGATATGCAGATCAAGGTGCCGATCCTGGAATAGGCCGGCATCCGCCTCTGTCGGGTGTGGGATTAAACCGGCCGATTTGTCGTAATCGGTCGGTTTTTCGTTTGGAGTTCCGTAATCCGGCTTGCTTTTTGCCCGAGACAGTTTACTTTATCAATTCTGTGTTTGACTTGGCAGGCTTTGCTTTCAGGCAGTGTGGTTGGCCTGATTCAGGATTGCGAAAAAGTGTTCCGGCGCAGCTCGCCTTAGGCGGATAGAGTCGGTCGCAGATCCGCCCGTGGCGGACTGTTAATCCGCCGCGGCGGATCGCTGGCTCGAATCCAAATAGTCAAAGAAGAAACCTCAAAAAACATGTTCCGGCGTAGCTCAGCGGTAGAGTAGGTGGCTGTTAACCACTTGGTCGCTGGTTCGAATCCAGCCGCCGGAGCCATTTCGACGCGCAAAAGGGCGTTCAGCCATCCGCTGAGCGCCCTTTTACTTGCTCAAGGCCTTCGGCCGGGGCAAGTTGAGCGGAGAAATGGCCCTGAGTCGAAGACACTGAGCCTGTCGAAGGGAGCGCGTCGAATCCGAAAGGCCTTGAGCGATGTCGAAAGCGGCCCCTTCGGCGTCGTCCCAGGAGAAGCGTCATGCCCGCCCAATTCTACATCCTTCGCCTGCGTTCCGGCCAACTGTATGTCGGTGCCACGACCGACCTCCAGCGGCGCTGGCAGGAACACGTAAGTGGCGACGCCTGCCGCACTTCCAAGCTCGACCCGCCCGTGGCCATCGTCTACAGCGAGGAGCACCCGACCTTCGCCGACGCCCGACGTCGTGAGGCACAGATCAAGCGCTGGTCGCGCGCCAAGCGCGAAGCCCTCGTCGCCGGTGACGCAGCCGCTCTGAAACGGCTGGCGCAGTCACATGATCATCAGCCCCGCCGAAGCCCTTGAGTCGAAGACCTTGAGTCGAAGACCTTGAGCAAGCGAAGCGCGTCGAAAGGCAAGCGAAGCGCGTCGAAAGGCAAGCGAAGCGCGTCGAAAGGCTCTCTCCGTCCCGCCACCCGGGGCCCACGATGCCGCCCCGGCGCCGAGAGCGCCCCGAAACTCTCCCTGAGCTTGTTGCGGGGTCAGTGTTGCGGGGTCAGATACTATATTTGTAAATGCAAATTATTGCAATATAATGATATGCAATGATGACTAAGGACGACTTAATGCCTTAGAGTGATTTTTTGTTGCCAAGATAATTGATTTAAGGAGGT